>JAFAUA010000273.1 GCA_019243595.1 Acidimicrobiia bacterium | reverse complement strand
CTTGCGGGTCCGCACCACGGGCGCCAGAACCTGGAATCGGGTGCCGGGTTCCAGAGCGAGTACCTGGTCGACGATCTGCTGTGGGGTCTGCCGAGAGATCGGCTCGCCACACAGCGGGCAATGCGGCTCTCCCGCGCGGGCGTAGAGCAGCCGGAGATAGTCGTGCACTTCGGTGATGGTGCCGACGGTGGAGCGGGGGTTGCGACTGGTGGACTTCTGGTCGATCGACACCGCGGGCGACAGTCCCTCGATGAAGTCGACGTCGGGCTTGTCCATCTGGCCGAGGAACTGGCGGGCGTAGGCCGACAGCGACTCGACGTACCGGCGCTGGCCCTCGGCGTAGATCGTGTCGAAAGCCAGGGAGGACTTGCCCGATCCGGACAGGCCGGTGAACACGATCAGCTTGTCGCGGGGCAGCTCGAGATCGAGGTTCTTGAGGTTGTGCTCGCGGGCCCCGCGAATCACAAGCATGTCAGCCACTGGTCGAGGCTATCCGTCTGCCCGTGCTGAACATATGTTCGATTCTAGCGCCGCTCCATGACGATGACGGGATAGGGCGGGATCGTTCCCGGCGGCTGCTCGGGGCGCGCCAACTCCCGGTACCAGGGCGCCAGCGAGGGCACATCCTTGGGCGCGTCGGCGGCGATCAGGACGAGCCGCGCCGTTCCGGCAGCCGCCAGCCGCTGGCCGTACTCGGCCAGGTCCTGGCTGCTCGGTGCCAACCACTGGAAGCGGTCGTAGCCCTCCCACAAAAGCTGAGGGATCAACGGGACGGTCGTGACGACGACCGGCCGCCTGTCGGCATGCGGGCCGAACGGTGACGGCGCGGAGCGTCCGGCCTTCTCGACCACCGCCAGCAACTCCTTGGAGTTGGCGTGCGTCTGGCGGAGGGCGCGCACTCCACCCCAGGCGATGACCACTGCGATCATGACGCACAGCGCCAACGCCGCCCGCGAGGCGCTCGCCACCGCCAAGGACTGCCCGCGCACGCGCACGAGAACGACGATCGCCACGGGCGCCGCGACCGCAAGGCCGACAAGGAAATAGCGCCCACCCCATTCCGGACCCCCGCCCTCCGGATATTGCGTCAAGACGACGGCTAGAACGAAGACGACAAGAGCGACTACTGCGAAGCGCGACGCGGGGCGCTCGAGCTCGCTTCGGCCGAACGCCCAGATCGCGGCCCACCCCGCCGGGAAGACGATCGCGAGCCCGTCCACAGGGACGGCCGGCGCCTTGACGAACCAACTCACATACGCGACAAGCGCACCCCCCAGACAGGCCACAACCACGCTCGCTCTCCCTGGACGCCGCGCGGCGAGGGCCGCGCCCGCCACGAGTCCGAGGGCGATCGCGAGCGCAACGCCAAGCCGGAAGTTCCCCTGGTTCGTCGGCGCAAGCCACGTCGAGTAGAAGCCTCGAATGGGCGTCGTGAGCCCCGAGCGCTTCCCTGGCGCACTGACGGCCGCCGCGCCCGACCCCACGACCCTGATGAGAAACTCGCGTTCCACCAGCCGAACGACGATCGGCGCGGCTGCAGCGACGACGGCGACCGCGACGGCCGCGCCGCGGCGCCCTTTCCAGCCAACGACGAGGGCGCCAATCGCTACGCCACCGGCAAACAGATCCGCTTCCGATCTCAGCGCTGCCGCGAACGCAATCAGCCCGAAGATGGCCACCAGGCGAGGAATGGTGGGCTTCTCGAGGGCCGCCAACGCGCCGACCATCGCAGCGACGGCGGCCGCGGCGCCGAGGGAATGGGCCTGGAGGACGAACGCGTAAAAGAAGAGAGGCGTCCCAACGCCAGCCACCCAAAGGGAGAGGGCGGGCCGGGTCCCGATTCGGCGGGCCAAGGCGGCGGCGCCGATCGCCGCCAGCACCGTGCCCGCCAGGCTCAACAGGTAGTAACCGGTGTTTCCCGCGAGGCGCGACGCGCCGGCGAGCAGCAGGGGGTAGAGCGGATGCTTGGCGTACGGCGCCCGTCCCTTGGGCCCGGCCTCGACATACGGGAGCGGATCGGCACGGTCCTGCGGATCGATGCGCGCCAGCGGTTGATGCAGGATCCACGTGCCGTCCCGATTGAGGGTTCGCGCCTGGAGCGCCGCCGACCCCTCGTCGCTGATGAGCGCGCCGCCCATCCGCGTGAACGGAAGAATGGCGAGCAGGAGGACGGCAAGGACCAGCGCGTGGAGCCACACCGGCCGCTCGCGGATGTCACGGCCGGCGGCGAGCACGGCCGATATGGTGCCGTGCAGACGCGATGACTGCCATTGCCGTTCCGGGCCAAGCGGCGGACGACGTCGAACGTCGCAATCCGTGGCGATGGTTCGAGGCGGGCGTGGCCCTACTAGCGGCGTTGCCGACGCTCGCCGGCGCGGCACGCGGGGCGGGCCTGTCGGTGGACGACTGGGCGTTCGCCGCCCACAGCCGGTACGAGAGCTTCTTGCACGCCTACGGGACGCAGACCCGCTCGCGTCCTATCGAGGGACTCTGGAACTGGGCGGAGTTCAAGCTGCTCGGCACGCACCCCGTGCCACACCTCCTGGTGCTGGCGGCCGTCAACGCCGCCGCCGCCGTCCTTCTCTTCCGCCTCCTCGACCGGTGGCTCCCCCGACGCATCGCCGTCCTGACGACACTCGTCTGGGTCGCCCTGCCCAACCGGGGCTCAACACACTTCTGGCTCACGAACAGCCCCCACGTGTTCAGCGTCGTTCTCATGCTCGCCGCCGTGCTCGTCGTCTCTCGCGAGCCGTTCACGGTCCGACGGTTCGCGACCGCCGTCGGCCTGCTCGTCCTGGCGACGTTCGCCTACGAGGGTGCGCTGTGTCTCGGCGCCCTCGCCCTGGTGCTGATCGTCTGGCACGAGGCGGCGCCGGCCGTGCGGCTGCGTCTCTGCGTCATCGCCCTCGCCGTCCTTGGCGCGGCCGGGCTCTGGACGCTCATCACCAGCCCCAAGCTGAATGCGTCGCCGACGCCGTTCCGGAACGCCAGCCACCTGATCGCCGGCCACTTCGGCGAGGGCGTTATGCCGGCGGCACCGCTCGTCGTGGGCGCCCTCGCTCTGCTGGTGACGGCGTGGAGCATCGCCACACTCGTCCTGCCTTCGTTCCCTTCCCGCATCGAGGAGCGCCTGGTGATCGTCGGCCTTGTCGCCCTGATCCTCGGTGCGCTCCCCTTCCTCGCCGGCGGATTCCCGTTCGCCACCGACGGCTTGTTCGACCGGGGCCATCTGTTCGCCGACCTCGGCACTGCGGTGTTCTACGGCGCCGCCCTCTCGATGTTGTGGAGGCTGCCTTCTCCGAGCGCGGCAACCGTGCTGGCGGGCGCGGCGGTGATCGCCCTCGCCGTACCCGGTGTCAGCGATCTGAACAACTTCGTCCGCACCCAGCGGGACGGTCGCCGCTTCCTCGCCGCGATCGACGAGCTCCCCGCCCCGCTACGCACGAAAGGGCCGATCACCTTCCTTCCGCTTCCGAACCGAGGCGGCGTCAGCGAGTTCGTTGCCGACTACGACATCTCGGCCGCACTGGCGCTGCGGTATCACACGGGTTGGCCCTACCCCCGCGCCCAGATGGAGCTCGTCGAGACCGGCTTCAAGAAGGTCAAGGGTCCGACGTATGAGCTCGTCGGCCGCCACCTGGTGAGGCGGTAGGGCGTGGCGGAT
>JAFAUA010000224.1 GCA_019243595.1 Acidimicrobiia bacterium | reverse complement strand
GGCCACGCCGGGGATGGCCTTCCAACTGGTGCCGTCGCCCTCCAGGTAGGAGACGAGGGCGGCGTCGATGTAGCCGTGCTCCATGGCCCAGATGAGGATGGCGCTCACCAGCCCGCCGTCCTGACCCTTCTCGGCGATTTCGGGGTCGGCGGCCTTCAGGAGCACGATGTCCTTGGAGATCCCGTCGACCTCCTCGGGTAGGCGGGCCCGGCCGAAGAGGAAGTTGTCGATCTCGGGTTCCCACGCCCGGAAGCGGGGGCAGGCCCGGGTGCAGTACGTGCAGCCCTTCTCGCCGTGGCCGCAGTTGCCGGGCCCGAGCTCCTCTTCGATGTGGAAGGGCTTGTAGACGCCTTCGCGGTCGTCGTAATTCAGGACGTCGTAGGGGCAGGCGACAACACAGCCTGCGCATCCAGTGCAGAGCCCGGAGGTGACGACCTCGTCATAGAGGTGCTTCCAATGGGCGGTCCACTTCTCCGCCGTTGCCATTAATCCGCGACTCTAGGTGGGATGCCTGAGTTGGCCGAAGTGGAGAAGTACCGGCGTCTTGCCGAAGAGGCCGCGCTCGGGCGGGAGATCGTGCGGGTCTATGCGCCCGACGATTGGTACCTGAAGGGTGGGTTGACGGCCCGGGCCGTGAAGACCGCGCTTAAGGGCCGCTCGTTCACTGCGGCTCGGCGCATCGGCAAGCAGCTGCTGCTGGACACCTCCGACGGCGGCCCGGTGCTCGGTCTCCACGCCGGGATGGCAGGTCGGCTGCTCGTCGACGGACGGGCGGCTATCACCGACCTCTGGTACGCCTCGAACGAGGAGCTGGAGAAGTGGGACCGCTTCGCGGTGTTCTTCGCTGACGGGGGCGACCTGCGCATACGCGACTCCCGCCGCCTGGGCGGCGTGACGCTCGATCCGCGTGAGTCGAAGCTCGGCCCCGATGCCCTCACGGTCACGTTGGGTCAGCTGCGCATGGCGCTCGGGAAGTCGACCGCACCCTTGAAGGCCCGGTTGATGGACCAGTCCAGGCTGGCCGGCGTCGGCAACCTGGCGGCGGACGAGGCCCTCTGGCGCGCCGGCCTCGACCCTCGGCGCCTCGCCAACTCACTCGACGACAACGAGCTGCGCCGTCTCCACCGTCACCTGCGCAAGACGATGGTCGACCTACTGAACCGCGGCGGCTCCCACACCGGCGACTTGATGCCGGAACGAGCCGCCCAGGGCGTCTGCCCCAAGGACGGCGCCCAGCTGGTCAGGGACCGCGTCGGCGGCCGCACCACCTGGTGGTGCCCCAAGCATCAGACGTAACGCAGCGGTTAGTTGACTGTGCGCTCCCGGCCTTCCCAGAAGGGGGCGCGGAGCTTGAACTTCTGAAGCTTGCCGGTCGCGGTGCGGGCCAGCTCGTTGCGGAACTCGATCGACATCGGGCACTTGTAGTGGGCAAGGCCGGTGCGGCAGTGCTCGATGAGCTCGGACTCGGTGACAGTCTCGCCGTCCTTGACGACGACGAGCGCCTTGACCGTCTCGCCCCACTTCTCGTCGGGGACGCCGATGACGCAGACCTCGGCGACCGCAGGATGGGAGAACAGCCGGTCCTCGACCTCGATCGATGACACGTTCTCGCCACCGGTGATGATCACGTCCTTCTTGCGGTCGGAGATCGTCAGGTAGCCCTCGTCGTCGATCGACCCGCCGTCGCCAGTGTGGAACCAACCGTCGACGATGGCCGCGGCCGTGGCGTCGGGCTGCTCCCAGTAACCCTCGAGCACGACGTTGGCCCGGGCCAGGACCTCACCCTGGTCGTCGACCCGGAGGCGCACGCCGAGCGCGGGCGCACCGGCCCGGCCGAGCTTCTGGGCCCGCTCCGCCGGCGACAGTGAGTCGTACTCGGCCCGCTTCCGGTTGATCGTCAGCAGCGGCGACGTCTCGGTGAGACCGTAGATCTGGATGAACTCCCAGCCGAGCTCGGTCTCGACCCGCTCGATCGTCTTGGTCGGCGGGGGAGCGCCGGCGACGACGATGCGCGTGCGGCCTTGACCGGGGATGTCGCCGTCCCACGTCTGCGCGGCGTCGAGCACGGCGTTGACGACGGCCGGCGCGCCGTTCAACAGGGTCACGCCGTGCTCGTCGATCCGCCGCAGGATCTCGGCGCCGTCAACCTTGCGGATCACGACCTGCTTGGCGCCCACGCCGGCCAGCGCGTACGGCATGCCCCAGCCGTTGCAGTGGAACATCGGCAGCGTGTGCAGGTACACGTCGCGATCGTTGACCGTCGTGTGAAGGCCGAAGGTGACGGCGTTAATCCACGCGTTGCGGTGAGTGATCTGCACGCCCTTGGGGCGGGCCGTGGTGCCGCTCGTGTAGTTGATCGTCGCCGTGGCGTCTTCGTGGGGATCGGTCCACTGCTGGGGCTCGGCGTCCTCGTCGAACAGCTCGCCGTCGGTGGCCGACCCAAGAACGATCCGGTGTTTGGCGTCGACGGTCGCGAGGGCCTCGTCGAGCTCGGGGTCGACGAGCAGGACCGACGCGCCGGAGTGATCGACGATGTAGGCGATCTCCTCGGCGTTCAGCCGGAAGTTGATCGGCACGAGGATGCGGCCGAACCCGCTGACGCCGAAGAACGACACGAAGAAGCGGGCTGCGTTCGGCGACACGATCGCCACCCGCTCGCCCTTCCCGATGCCCATGCGGTCGAGCGCCGCCGCCTGGCCCCGCGCCATGGAGTGGACCTGGCGCCAGGTCAACGAGCCCAGCGATCCACCCGGCGGCGACGGCTCGTCGATCAGGCCGATCCGGTCGCCGTAGATGGCGTCCGCCCGCTGGAGGAAGTCACCGACTGTCAAAGGCACACGCATGACCGCGAACGTACGCCTACGGTCAAGGCGATGAAAGCCGTCACCATCGTCGAGAGCCAGATCGAGATCCGGGAGCACCCGGACCCCGAACCGGCCAAGGGCGAGCTCCTGGTCCGCGTCCGGGCGGCGGGGATCAACGCCGCCGACCTCATGCAGGTCCAGGGTTTCTATCCGGCGCCACCTGGCAGCCCGGCTGACATCCCGGGCATGGAGCTGTCAGGTGAGGTGGCCGCCGTCGGCGAGGGCGTCTTCGAGTTCAAAGAGGGCGATCGGGTAATGGCGATCGTCGGCGGCGGCGCCCAGGCCGAGCTGGCGCTGGTGCCGGAACGCCTCGCCATGGGCGTGCCCGACGACGTGCCGTTCCCCGAGGCCGGCGGGTTCCCGGAGGCGTTTCTGACCGCCCACGACGCGCTCTTCACGCAGGGCGGCGTGACGATCGGGGACCGCGTGCTCGTGCACGGGGCGGCTGGAGGTGTCGGGTCGGCCGGGGTGCAGCTGGCAGCCGCAGCCGGCGCCCACGTCACGGCGTCGGTGCGCAACGACCGCTTGTGGGACGCGGTTGCGCGCCTCGGTGCTGCGGAAGTCGTGGCCCACGACGACTTTGCCGAACGCGGACCGTTCGACGTCGTGCTCGAACTCGTCGGCGGGTCGAACATGGCTGGCAACCTGGCGGCCCTGAATCGGCTCGGGCGCATCGTCGTCATCGGCGTCGCCGGCGGGGGAGCGCAGACCGACATCGACCTGCTGACGGTGATGGGCAAGCGGGCAGTGATCACCGGGTCGACCCTCCGGGCCCGGCCCCTCGAGGACAAGGCGCTCGTGACCAAGCGTGCCGAAGCACATGCGGTGCCGCTCCTCGCCAATGGTTCGGTGCGCGTGCTCGTCGAGCAGACCTTTCCGCTGAAGGAGGCAGCGGCGGCCTACGAACGCTTCCGCGAAGGCGGCAAGCTGGGCAAGATCGTGCTGGTCGTGCCCTAGATGGGTCGTACTACGATCTACATCCCAACTACCGTGTATTTGTGAAAGCACTTCGCTTTCGGTTTCGGCGCCCGCGGGAGCTGTTCGTCGAGGGTCTCCTTGGCCCCCAGCGACGTCTGTTGGCGTACGTCGCGGTGGCCGGCATCGTCGGCGGCCTCGTGGGCGCCGCGTACATCGGCCTGCTCCACCTGTTCCAGGACGCGCTGTGGCCGACGCACTGGGACACGCTTCCCCACCTCTTCATCCTCGTTGGCGTCGGCCTTGCTGTCGGGATTCTCACGCGCCTTCTGGGCAATCCCGGCGACGTCGAACTGCTCGTCAACAACATCCACGTGCTCGGTGGCCCCGAGGACATCCACGACCTGCGTTCGCTGATCCCGGTCTCGCTCCTGTGCATCTCCGCAGGAGGGGGCATGGGGCCCGAGGCCCCTCTGGTGCAGACGACCGGTTCGCTCGGCGCCTGGCTTTCCATCCGGTGGGGTCTGCAGCGCGACGAGATTCGCGTCCTCACCATCACGGGCATGGCCGCCGGTTTCACCGTGCTGTTCGGTGCGCCGTTGGGCTCCGCGATCTTCGCCCTCGAGATCCTGCACCGGCGGGGCATGGAGTACTACGAGGCCCTCATGCCCGCCGTCTTCGGGTCGCTCGTCGGGTACGCGCTGTACGTCGTGCTGACCGGCGTCGGCGTCGAGCCGGTCTGGAAGTTTCCATCGCTGGGCCATCTCCACGCGATCGACATTGCGTGGGGCCTGGCGTGCGGTGTCGCCGGCGCGATCGTCAGCGCCCTGTTCACCTATCTGACCCGCGGCGCGCAGACCGTGTTCCGACGGATCAATCCGACGCTCCGCCCGATCCTCGGAGGTGCCATCCTCGGCGGGCTGGCGTTCTGGTCGCCCTACGCGTTGACGTTCGGCGAGGCCCAGATCAACGGCCTGACCATCCGCAAGGGCGCCCTGATCGTGTTCGTCATCGCCGCGGCCGCGAAGTTGCTGGGCACCACGATCACGCTCTCGAGCGGGTGGCGCGGCGGGTTCATCATTCCGATGTTCTTCATCGGCGTCGCCCTCGGTCGGCTCGGCCACGGCCTGTTCCCCGGCACCAACGAGGTCGTGCTGATGGCGTGCCTGATGGTGGCCATCAACGTCGGCGTCACGAAGACACCGCTCGGGAGCACGCTCGTCGTCACCGAGATGGCCGGTCTACAGCTCATACCGATGACGCTGATCGCCGCGGTGGTGAGCCTCTTCCTGACGAGCGAGGTGGGGCTGATCCACAGCCAGCGCCGCCGCGAGGGCGCGTTCGAGGAAGCCGAGACCGATACCCACGCCCCTTCGGGGAACGGTCAGGCGGCTGCTACAGCCGAGAGCGGATCGACGAGCCCCAGCTAGGGGACTTGCCGAAGGACGACTCGAGGCGGGCCAGGAGCACGGCCTTCTCGAGCTTCGACTCACGCTCCTCTTGGAGCTGGGCGACGGGAATCGTCAGCAAGTCTTGGAGCTTCTCGACGAGCACGAACGGGTCGACCGGCTTGGTCACGTATTCGTCGGCGCCCAATTGCCACGCCTCGATGAACTCGCCGGCGTGCAGCTTGCACGTGAGCACGAGCACGCGCGTCTCGGCGCCGAGGTCGCGCTCCCGCATGGTGCGAAGTACGCCGTGACCGTCGAGCCTCGGCATCATCAGGTCGAGGACCATCGCCTCTGGAGCCGACGCTTCGACGGCGGCGACCGCCTCGACGCCGTCGCTGGCGACGCGGACGTTGTGGCCGGCATCCTCGAGGACCAAGCTGAGCATCTCTCGAATGTTGTGGTCGTCGTCGACGATCAGAAGCTCGTGGCCCACGTCCGGATGATCGGACCAGGAACCGCTCAGCTTGAGCGCAGGAATCCGTCGATGATGCGATCGACGGCTTTTGTGGCTTGTCGGCGCGACGCCGCCGTGGTCTCCGGTCTCGCAACCAACATTGCGGCTTCGTTCAGGGCGCCGAGAAGGACGCGGGCCACAACGTCGACGTCGTCGATGGCGAGGCGGCCGGCATCGGCCACCATCTGCACAGCAGCCTTCAAAAGCCCGAAGCCGTACCGTTCGTCGATCTCCCGCCAGCGCTGCCAGCCGAGCACGGCCGGCGCGTCGGTGATGACGACCTGGCGCACGGTCGCGTCCTCGACCAGCGCGATCCAACGGGCGCAGCCGAGGCGCAGGACCTTCACCGGATCGCGGTGGCGGAGGTCGATCGCCATCAGTTGTTCGACGACGCCTTCCTCGACGTGCTCGACCACGGCTTCGAACAGCCGGTCCTTGCCGTCGAAGTGGTGGTACAGCGAGCCGCGGCTGACGCCCGCCTCGCGCAGGACCTGCTCGGTCGACGTGTCCTCGTAGCCCTGCTCGGCGAACAGGCGCGTCGCCACCTCGACGAGCTGGCGCCGGGTCGCCTCCCCCTGCGCGATCCGCTTATCGGACATGTCGGATGTCACGTTGTCAGACCCCCGGCCCGTCCTTAGGATACAGACTGTCGGTCTAGTAAGGAAGGGTGAACGGCATGGGTCTCGGACGGGAAGCGGCGATCGCTGGCCTGCTGGCGGAGTACGAGGCGTTCGGCGCCCTCATCCGCTCGCTCGACGCGCAGCAGTGGGAGGCGCCCTCACGGTGCACGGGGTGGACGGCGGGGGACGTGGCTCGTCACGTCGTCGGCACGGCGACCGACGTGGCCCTCGGCGTCGTCGGCACGCACACGCCGGAGGAAGAGGTGGCCGAGCGCAAGGACCGCACGGCGACCGAGTTGGCCGACGAGCTCGACACCGCACTCGTCACGCTGCGCAACCTGGCGAGCATCATCAACGACGAGGCATGGAACGGGCCGAGCCCGGTTCCCGATCTCACCATGCGCCAGGGCATCCTCACGCTGATCTACGACCTGTACGTCCACAACGACGACATCCGCACGGCGGCCGGCATGCCGCCCGCCGGCAGTGGTCTGGGTCTTGACGCGTCCGTCGAATACCTCGCTGAGCAGCTCGATGAGCGTCAGTGGGGCCCGGCGACGCTCGCCCTCGACGGCATGGAGAAGGTCGACATCGCGGGCGGCGGCGATCCTGTCACCGGCGACGCTAAGGAGTTCGTGCTCGTGGCGTGCGGCCGCAAGGACCCGCGCGCGCTTGGTCTCGACGAGACCGTCAACATCTACGCCGACGCTTAGCCTTTCCGGCGGGGCTGCGGGTCTTGTCTCCTCAGCGCGTACGCAGCGCCACCGACGCCGACGACCATCAGCCCACCGAGTGCGCCCAAGTCCTTGAGCCACGCCGACGAGGTGTGGCTCCAGGCGGCGTCGCAACTCTGTTGGGGGGGCTCGTGGCACTGGTCGACTTCGAGGTCTTTGATGTTGACGCTCGAGGCCGCGGCCGCGAACCCCCACCTGCTGCTGGTGAGGTAGCTGAGCTCGCGGATGCCGGGCTTGTCGCGCAGGTCGAACAGCACGCCTGCGAGCAACAGTGACGACGCGACCACGGCCGCCATGAGCGGCGTGGCCTTGTCGGACGTCGTGACGACCGCAGAGATCAGCAGCCCGACGACCATGGCCGCCAGGCCGGTGGCCGCGATGTCGACGACGAGCTCGAGAACCGGCGGGCTCAACACATTGGAGACCTTGGGGCCGTTCTGTTGGGAGACGGCTATGAGTGTGAGCACCGTCGACTGCACGAGGACGAACGGCACGAGCACGACGAGCTTTGACGCGAGGTAGGCGGAGAGCGACATCCCGATGGAGCGCTCGCGCCGGATGATCGGCAGCTCCTTGACGATCTCGCGGAAGGAGTCGACGACGCCGACGAGCCCAACGCAGAAGACGATCCCGAACAGCACGTTCATCGTGCTGGTGTTCGGCGTGCGCACGTGGCCCTTGCCCGGGACGTCGCCGAAGGTCAGCTTCAGCCCGCCGCTGCCGAGGACGGCGAAGAGGGCGAAGCCGAGCAGGGGAGCGAGAAGGATCAGCATCAACAGCAGCCCGCGGTCGGCGGCGATCACCGCCAGGTGACGGCGCACGAGCACGCTCAGCTGGCCGCCCCACGAGCGTTGCGCTGGTCTCGGCGGGGCGGGCTGGGCGCCCCGCTTGTCCATCAGCCGAGCCCGGGCCGCCGGCTCGCTGACGTACCGGCGGTAGTACGCGCTCTGCTCGAACTGGCCCTTGAAGTCCTGCTGTTGCTGCTCGCGCTCGAGCATGCGGAAGACGTCGGCGTAGTCGGACTGGGAGAAATAGTCGAGCGCATCCTTCGGCGGACCGAAGTAGGCCGTCGTTCCGCCCGGCGCAAGGAAGATCACCCGGTCGCAGAGATGGAGGCTCTGCAGGCTGTGGGTGACGACGATGACGGTGCGGCCGCCATCGGCCAGCTCCCGCAGCAGCTCCATCGCCGACTTCTCGAACCCCGGGTCGAGCCCCGACGTCGGTTCGTCGAGGAAGAGCAGCGACGGCTTGGTGATCAGCTCGAGGGCGACGCTCACCCGTTTGCGCTGGCCACCCGACAGCTTGTGGATCGGCAGGTCGGCGCGATGGCTGAGGCCGAGCTCCTCCATCACCTCGTCGACCGCGCGGTCTCGCTCGTCCTTGGACACGTCGGAGGGAAAGCGGAGCTCGGCCGCGAATCCGAGGGCCTTCCGAACGGTGAGCTGGGGGTGGAGGATGTCGTCCTGGGGCACGTAGCCGATGCGGGGCCGCAGCTCTTCGATCGACTCGTAGAGGTCGCGCCCGTTGTAGAGCACGGTGCCCTTGTCGGCGGGCGAGAACCCGGTGAGGGCCTTCATCAGCGTCGACTTGCCGGCGCCGCTCGGCCCGACGATGGCGAGGAAGCAGTTCTCGGGCAGGGTGAAGGTGACGTCGTCGAGGATGGTCCGACCCTCGCCGACGAACACGGACAGCCCGGCTGACTCGAACTCGACGGTGCCGACGTCTTCGTACGCCTCGAGGGCGCCGGCGACGAGCCGGAACTGCTGGTGGCCGAGGCCGATGATGTTCGACTCGTCGACAACGGCCCGGTCGACGCGCCGGCCATCGACGAACGTCCCGTTGTGGCTGCCGAGGTCGACGATCTCATAGGCGCCGGCTGAGGCGAGGAGCTCGGCGTGGTAACGGGAGACGAGCATGTCGTCGACGACGACGTCGTTGTCGGGCGCCCGGCCGATGCGGATGCGCGGCTTGTCGGTGCGGTAGACGCCGGTCGGCCGCCCCATGCGCACGTTGGCACCGACCGCGGCAGCGGCCGGAACGGGCTGCGCCGCGACCACCGCCGACGGCGTCAGCTGCAGCTCGTCGCCCTCGCGTGGGTCGCCCAAGCGGACCGTGGTCTCGTCGTTGATCGGAAGACTGCTGATGCGTCGGTCGCCGACGTACGTGCCGCTGCGGCTACCGCGGTCCTCGAGGACCCAGCCATCACCAACCCGCCGGATCACGGCGTGCTCCCGCGAGACGTAAGGGCTGACGCACACCACGTCGGACGCCGGGTCCCGTCCGATGCGGATGTCGCGGCCGTCGTCGAACTGGTACTCCCGCCCGTTGAGCCGCGCCCTCAGCGTCACCCCCACGCGGCCAAAACCTAGCCGCCGCTTAACCGCCTATTGTTCGAAACCCTTATGGCGTTCGACCAGGAGGCGGTGGCAGCCGCCCTTCCCTTGTACGAGGTCGAGGGCGAGCTGGGGCGGGGGGCGTGGGGCGTCGTGCTCGCGGGCCGCCACCGGCAGCTCGGCCGCGACGTCGCCATCAAGCAGCTGCCGCCGTCGTTCGGTGCCGACCCGGCAGTGCGCAGCCGGTTTGTCGCCGAGGCGCGGCTGCTGGCCAGTCTCGACCATCCCCACGTCGTGCCCCTCTACGACTTCGTCGAACACGACGGTCTGTGCATGCTGGTGATGGAGCGGCTGACCGGCGGAACACTGTGGAGCAGGGCGCACGCCGGCAACGTGACGACACAGAGCTCGTGCGCGTTGACGATCGCAACGCTGTCCGCGCTGAGCTACGCCCACGGGCGCGGCGTCCTGCATCGTGACGTCAAGCCCGAGAACCTCATGTTCTCGGCACGTGGCGACCTCAAGGTCACCGACTTCGGCATCGCCAAGGTCGTGGGTGGCGCGGCGACAGTCGCCACACGCGCCGGCGACGTGCTCGGCACGCCCGCATACATGGCGCCCGAACAGGCGATGGGGAGCGAGCTGACCCCGGCGACCGATGTGTACGCAGTCGGCACCGTGCTCTACGAGCTTCTCGCGGGCACGCTTCCGTTCCCCGAGGACAGCAACCCGATCACGATGCTCTACAAGCACGTGCACGAGGAGCCGCGGCCGCTCCTCGACATCGCCCCTCACGTGCCAGGCAAGCTGGCCGAGGTCACGGCCCAGGCGCTGGCCCGCAACCCGGACGACCGCTACCCCGACGCCGAGTCGTTCGCGGTGGCGCTCGCGGAAGCCGCGTGCGCGACGTGGGGACCGCGCTGGCTCCCCGAGAGCGGGATGGCCGTGTCCACGTCGGGTCCGGTGTTGAGCGCCGCCACCGGCCAATCGATGGGGCCCTCGGCTGCCGAGACCCTGGCTCCGCCGGTCGGTCCCCGTGAGACGCCGGCCGTCCAGGAGGTGGCGTCGTCGCCGGACCTGGTTCCCGTCAACTCCCTGCTGCCGGATCTCCCGCGGACGTCGCCCCCGCTTCCGGCCAGTGCAGCCGCTGCCGCCACCAGCGCGCCGCAGGAGACGCAGGCGGCGCCGAACGTGCTGTCGTCAGAGACGCAGGCGGCGCCCAGCGTGCCGCCGCCGGCCGAGCCGCCGTCATCGGTCGCGCCGCCTCCGCCGCCACCCAGCGCGCCCACGCCGACCTCACGAAGGCGGCCTTGGATGGTCGCCGTCCCCATCGTTGCCGTCGTGGTCATCGGATTGATCGTCGCCCTCGTCGCGTCGGGTGGCTCGGGCAAGAAGGCGACGACCACGAAGGCGTCCAACCTGGTGGCCGGACAGTGGGCGCCGGTGACCAGCTCGCCGACGCCGCGCCAGGAGCTGGCCGCCGCCGTGCAGGGGAACGTCGCGTGGGTCCTCGGTGGCCTGAACGGCAACCAGTCGACGACGAAGGTCGAGGGCTATGACGAGGCGGCCAACACTTGGCGCGCCGGCCCCGACCTCCCGCTCCCGCTGCACCACGAGACGGCCGCTGTCTACAACAACGAGATCGTCGTCGCCGGTGGGTGGGTGCCCGAGAACGGCGTGCTCAACGCGACCACGTCGGACCAGGTGTTTGCCCTGCGCGGCGGGAAGTGGGTCACGCTGCCGCACCTCAAGCACGCGCGCGCGGCAGGAGCGGCGGCCGTGGCCGGCAACAAGCTCGTTGTCTTCGGCGGCCAGGCGAACGGCAAGCTCGTTCCCGAGACCGAGGTGTGGGACGGCAAGAGCTGGAGCGACGGGCCCAACCTGCCGACGCCCCGCGACCATCTCGCGTCGGCATCCGACGGCACCCACGTCTACGCCGTCGGCGGCCGCATGCTTTCGGCCGACAAGAACGTCGCCACCGTCGACCGCTTCGATCCGAATGGCGGGTCCTGGTCGAAGGTCGCCGACATGCCGACGGCGCGGGGTGACCTCGCAGCTTCGGTTGTCGGCACTCGCCTCGTCGCCCTCGGCGGCGAGAGCCCAACGGGCGCGTTCTCGACAGTCGAGTCCTACGACCTGGGGACGAAGCAGTGGTCGGCGTTGCCGCCCATGCGCACCGCACGTCACGGCCTCGTCGCCGCGACGGTGGGAACGTCTCTCTACGCCATCGACGGCGCCCAGATTCCCAGCCACGGCACGGCGACGAACATCGCCGAGGTCCTGCCGTTCACGACCGGCGCGGCGGGGGGCGCGAACGCCGCGTCCCAGTGGAAGACCCTCCGCGAGGCACCGACGGCGCTGCAAGAGGTCGGGAGCACGGTCCAAGGCAGCGTCGTGTGGGTGGTCGGCGGACTCGACAGCGCCCTCGCCCTGAGCAATCAGGTCGCGGGGTACGACACCACCATCGACTCGTGGATCACGGGCCCAGCGCTCCCCGCGCCGCTGCACGGCGCTATGGCGGCGACGTATCACGGCGAGGTCGTCGTGCTCGGCGGGTGGAGCGGACCGGGAGGCCAGGGTCCGTCGAACAAGGTCTTCGCCCTTCGCAACGGGGGGTGGGTCGAGCTCGCCCCCATGCCCGTGCCGCGCGCCGCCGGCGGCGCTGTCGTCGTGGGCGATCGGTTAGTCGTCGTCGGCGGCCAAGCCGATGGTCACGACGTGGCCGAGACCGACGTCTTCGACGGCACGACGTGGACGCAGTCGTCGTCGATCCCAACGCCGCGTGACTACGTCGGCGTCGCAACCGACGGCGCGTTCGTGTACGCCGTCGGCGGCCAGCAGCTCGACGTCAACCACGACGTTGCCGCCTTCGAGCGCTTCGACCCCAGCACCGGGAAGTGGACCAAGGGACCGCCGCTGCCCCAGGCCCTCCACGGCCTCGGTGTCGCCGTCGTCAACGGCCGCCTGTACGCGGTCGGCGGGGAGACCGCGAGCGATGTCATCGGCACGGTCGTGTCGTTCGACCTCGCCACCGGCTCGACGTGGGATCCCGGTCCGGCGATGCGCACGCCCCGCCACGCACTCGCGTTCCAGGGCGTCGGGTCGGCCATGTACGCCATCGACGGCGGCTCCGCCAAGGGCGGCAGCAAGCCGACCAAGCTCAACGAGGTACTGCGCCCCTAGTCACCGCTGCGTGAGTTGGTGCCCCCGGTAGGATTCGAACCTACGCACCCGGCTCCGGAGGCCGGTGCTCTATCCCCTGAGCTACGAGGGCGGGGGAAAGACGAGATCGTACCTGCCGCCGGTACGCTCTCTCGATGGCCCTGTCGGTGCTGGTCGTCGATGACGACCCGGTGATTCTCCGACTCCTTCAGGTCAACTTCGAGCTGGAGGGGATCGGTGTCGCCACCGCGGTCGACGGCGAAGAGGGCCTGAGGATGGCACAGGCCGAACCGCCCGACCTGGTGATCTCCGACATCATGATGCCGAAGGTCAACGGTCTCGAGTTGCTGGCAGCGCTGCGCTCGAACCCGGACACTGCGGCGCTTCCTGTGATCCTTCTGTCGGCGAAGGCCCAGGTCGCCGACGTCCAGCGCGGCCTCGAGCTGGGCGCCGACGACTACGTCACAAAGCCCTTCGACCCGCTGGAACTCATCGACCGGATCTACAAGGTCCTGGCCAAGTCGCGCCGGTAGGCGACGATGATCCGCGACGACCTCGCCGACGCGCTGCGCGCCGCTTTGGCGCGTGTTGGTGTCGACGCACCTGATGACATCCACCTCGAGCAGCCGGCTCGGCGGGACCACGGCGACTGGTCGAGCAACGTCGCGCTCGTCACCGCCAGGAAGGCAGGGCGAAATCCGCGCGAGCTGGCGACCGAGATCGCGAAGATTTTGACCGACGAGCCGCCGCAGCATGTGGCGTCCGTCGAAGTGGCCGGCCCGGGCTTCGTCAACTTCCGTCTGCACGACAGCTGGCTGCACGACGTGCTGACGGCTGTCGTCGAGGAGGGCGAAGCGGGCTACGCCCGCCATGACGACGGTGCCGGCGTGAAGGTGAACGTCGAGTTCGTGTCGACCAACCCCACCGGGCCCGTGCACGCGGGCGGCGGGCGGTGGGCGGCCTACGGCGACTCGTTGTGCCGGCTGCTGGAGCGCGACGGCTTCGCACCGCACCGCGAGTTCTATCTGAACGACCGGGGCGTGCAGATGCAGCTGTTCGCCCAGTCGTTGCTGGCGCGCAAGCAGGGCCAGCCCGTCCCCGACGAGGGCTACCAGGGTGAGTACGTCTCCGAGTGGGCGGCAGAGATGCCCGACGATGCCGACCCTCTCGAGTGGGGCTACGAGCGGGTGAAGAAGGACGTGGCCGACACGCTCGGCCGTCTCGGCGTGCACTACGACACGTGGTTCAGTGAGCGCTCGATGGTCGCGTCGGGCGCCATCGAGGCGACGTTGCAAGATCTCCGCGACCACGGTGTCGTATACGACGCCGACGGCGCCGTCTGGCTGCGCACCACCGACTTCGGCGACGACAAGGACCGCGTGCTCGTGAAGTCCGACGGCGAGCCGACGTATGTCCTGCCGGACATCGCCTACCACCGCGACAAGTTCAACCGCGGGTTCCAGCAGCTCATCGACGTCTGGGGCGCCGATCACCATGGCTACATGCAGCGGCTCAAGATCGGCGTCCAGGCCCTCGGCCACGACCCCGACGAGCTGGAGATCATCCTCGGCCAGTTCGTGACACTCATGCGCGGTGGCGAAGAGGTGAAGCTGTCGAAGCGGTCGGGCACCGTCGTCACCCTGTCGGAGGTGATCGACGAGGTCGGGCCCGACGCGGCGCGCCTCACCTTCCTTCTGCAGTCGATCGACACGAAGCAGGTGTTCGACATCGACAAGGTCCGCAGCCAGGCCATGGAGAACCCCGTGTTCTACGTACAGATGGCGCACGCCCGCATCGCCGGCATCGGACGGACGGCCACCGAGCAAGGTGTCGAACGGCTGCCGCTCGCCGACGTCGATCTCTCGCTGCTCACCCACGAGCGGGAGCTCGAGATCTTACGGAGCGTCGCCGAGCTTCCCGACCTCGTCCGCAACGCGTGCGCCGAGCGAGCCCCGCACAAGGTGACGACGTGGGTCCGAGATTTGGCCGGACGCTTCCACGGGTTTTACCACGACTGCTATGTGATCGGGACCGATGTCCCGCCCGAACTCACCCAAGCCCGGCTGTGGCTGGTGGAAGCGGCGCGCGTCGGCCTCGCCATCGGCCTCGACCTGCTCGGCGTGAGCGCCCCGGACAGCATGTGACGTCGCCATGAGTGAGCAGCCCGATCTCCGGCAGTACATCGGCAGCAACAGCGCCATCCGGCGCTACCTGCTGCCGGACACCTCGCGCGTCACCGAGGACGGGCGGCTTTCGATCGGCGGCTGCGACGTCCTGCAGCTGGCCGAGCAGTACGGCACGCCGCTGTTCGTCTACGACGAGCAACACCTACGCAACCGGTGCCACGAGGCGCTGGCGGCTTTCGGCGACGGCGTGGCTTACGGCGCGAAGGCCTTCCTGTGCAAGGCGATGGCCCGCCTCGTGAACGAGGAGGGTCTGATCCTCGACGTGGCGACCGGCGGTGAGGCGTACGTGGCGCTGATGGCCGGCGTGCCGCCCGACCGCATGGTCATGCACGGCAACAACAAGTCCGACGAGGAGATCGGGACCGCGCTGCACGCGGGTATCGGCCGCATCGTCGTCGACAGCTTCGCCGAGCTCGACCGCATCGAACGCATCGGCGCCGACCTCGGCGGCACGCCGAAGGTGATGATCCGGGTGACGCCGGGCGTCGAGGCCCACACCCACGAGTACGTGATGACCGGCCAGGTCGACTCCAAGTTCGGCTTCGGGCTGGCGAGCGGGGCCGCCATGGAGGCTGTGCGCCGGGCCCAGGCCTCGTCAGCGATGGAGCTCGTTGGCATCCACGCTCACATCGGCAGCCAGATCTTCCTGCTGCACTCCTACGGGAAGGCCATCGAGTTGCTGGCGCCGTTCGTGAAGGAGTCCGGCGTCGACGAACTGTGCCTCGGCGGCGGGCTCGGCGTGCCCTACGTCGAGGGTGAGGAGGCGCCGAAGCTCGGCGACTGGGCGAACGAGCTCAAGCAGGCGTGCGCCGACAACGGGATCACGGCGCGCATCACGGCCGAACCAGGCCGCGCCATCGCGGCCACCGCCGCCGTCACCCTCTATCGGGTCGGGACGATCAAGGAGATCCCTGACGTGCGCACCTACGTCTCCGTCGACGGTGGCATGAGCGACAACCCCAGGCCGGTGCTCTACGGCTCCGGCTACGAGGCCTTCCTGCCTCGTCTCACCCTCGCCGAGCGGCCGCGCACAGTTACCGTCGTCGGCAAGCACTGTGAGTCGGGCGACGTGCTCGTGCGCGATGCACGCGTGCCTCAGGAGCTGAGCGTCGGCGACATTCTCTGCACGCCAGTCACCGGCGCCTACGGGTTCTCGATGGGCTCCAACTACAACAAGGTCCCGCGCCCGGCCGTGGTCTTCGTGCGCGGCGGCGACAGCCGCATCGTCGTCCGCCGCGAGACTTACGAGGACCTGATCAGACTCGACGAATAACGGCGTCTCTGAGGACGCGCTTGGCGCAGTTGCGGCCGACCATGCCGTGGACGCCGCCGCCGGGGTGGGTGGACGCCGAGCACAGGTACAGGCCGCGGATCGGCGTCGAATACCGGAACCAGCCCGGCACCGGACGGAATACCAGCTGCTGGTCGAGCGAGTTGGACCCGCCACCGAGGTCCCCGTCGACCAGGTTGGGGTTGGCCGCCTCCAGGTCCTGGGGCGTGTGCACGGCCTGGCCGACAATTCGGCTGGGTAGTCCCGGGGCGTGTCGATCGAGGCGATCGAGCACCCGCTCGAGGTACTGCTCGCGGATCTGCGGCCACGCGCCTTCCTTCGGCCGCGGTGGCACGTGCGTCTCCAGCCAGATGACATGGCCACCATCGGGCGCCCGGCTGGGATCGGCGACGGTCGGCTGTCCGACGACGAGCATGGGCTCGTCCGGCAGCTCGCCGGTCGCGACCTGGGTCGACGTGCGCGCCATGTTGTCGAGGTCGCCGAGGACGTGGATGACGCCGCAGCGATCGAGGTCCTCGCCATCCCAACCCGCGGGCCCGTCGAGGGCCAGGTCGACCTTGAAGATCCCGCTGCCGTAGCGGAAGCGGCGGATGCCGGCGAGGAACGAGAACGGCAGGTGTTCGGCGCCGACCAGCCCGAGGAACAGCCGCGGCGGACCGGCGTCGGCCAGCACCGCACGCTTGGCGCGCACGGACAGCCCAGCCGCGGTCTCGACCCCAACGGCCCGCTTGCCCTCGACGACGACGCGCGTCACCTCGTGGCCGGTGAGCACTCGACCGCCGGCGTCGGTCACCGCTGACACCAGCCCTTCGGCCAGCCGTCCGGCCCCGCCGACGGGGACCGGCATGTTGTGACTCTGGGCGACCATGGCGAGAGCGATGGCGCCCGGCGTGCTCGCCGCGTCGTTGACATTGACGTCGCTGTGGCTGATGCCCGCCGCGAACAGCACGCGCGCCTCTTCGGACGTGAAGCGCTCGCGAGCGACGGTGGCTGCCGATGCCAGGGACATGCGCGTGGTGTCGATCGTCCCCCGTACGCCGGCCGCGCCGACGAACTGCAGCGTCGGCCCCACCGCACCGACGGGGTTGAGGATGACGTTCAGGAACCGGCGACCGACCTTGGTCCACCAGCCGTACAGGTCGGTCCACGCCGCGCCGTCCTCGCCTTTGATCCCGGCGAGCGCCGCCGACGTGAGCGCCGGGTCGGTGCGGACGGCCGCGCTGCGACCGGGTCCGACCATCGCGCCGGCCGGCAGCTCGAACGACGCCCAGCGCACGCGGCGGTAAAGCTCGAGCTCGCGGAACACGGGCGAGAAGTGCATCAGCCCGTAGAAGGCGGAGAACGGGTCGTGGACATATCCGGGCTCGGTCAGCGACGCGCTGGCGACGGCGCCACCTGCGACCTCGTTGCGTTCGAGCACCGTGACGGACCAACCGGCTCGCGCCAGCATGGCCGCCGCGACGAGGCCGTTGGGCCCGGATCCGATGACGACGGCGTCGGCGGTATCACTCATGATGCGGTGTCGACATTCACAGTTGGATGACGACCCCTTCTTTGGCCGCCTCCACGGCGATGGGATTGTCACGAAAGCCGGCGACGATGGCGTCGACCTCGTCGTCGGTACGCGGCGGATCGTGGTGGTACAGAAGGACCTTTCGCGCCCCTGCCAGTTGCGCCAGGCCGACCGGGTATTCGACCGCCGAGTGGCCCATGAACGACTTCGCCGCGAACTCCGGTGCGGTGTGCTGCGCGTCGTGGATCAAGAGGTCGACGTCGCTGGCCAGTGCCACCGCGGCCTCGTGGTAGGGCCCGAAGCCTTCGGGGCCGGGGCCGTAGGACACCGGGCTGTGGTCCGAGAGGTACGCGAACGACGACCGGCCGTCGCTCACCCGGTAGCCGAACGTGCGACCGCCCTTGTGGGGGATCTCCCGGGCCAGGACATGAAACCCCTCGAGCTCGTGGTCGCCCTCCTTGAGGTTCTCGAACGACCAGCCGTCACCGAGCTGGCGGGGCCAGATCGGGAAGTGGGGCGGCGAGAAGGCCCGGCCCAAAAGCTCCTCGGCGTCCTCGCCCTGCTCCGGCAGGAAGAGTGTGACCTTGGCGTCGGGGTGGAAGCCGGCCGGAAAGAACGGCAGGCCATGCGTGTGGTCCCAGTGCAGATGGCCCAGCAGGATCGTGCCGACGAAGGCCTCGCCGGCGAACGCCTTCGAGAGTTGGCCCAGTCCGGTGCCGGCGTCGAGCACGAGGCGCGGCCGCTCGTCGTGATCGGCGAGGACGGCGATGCACGAGGTGTTCCCCCCGTACCGGATGAAGTCCGGTCCCGGCGCCGGCGTCGATCCCCGAACGCCGCAGACCAGAAGCCTCACTCAGGCGACCCTACCGACCGTCTTCCTTACGGTGTCCAACGGCGACTTCCGTCAGCGCCTTCTTGTCGACCTGGTCGGCGGGGGCGACGGCCACCTTCACGGGCGTCAGGGCCCGTAGCGTCAGCGTGCGGGTGCCTCCCTCGAGGATGGCGCGCTCGCCGAGGATGGCGCCGGGCCCGAGCTCGTTGACCTTCTCGCCGTTGTATTCGGCCGCCAGCACACCGTCGAGGAGCAGGAAGAGTTCCTCGCCTTTCTCTCCCTGCTCCACGAGCGTCCCGCCCTCCTTGATCTTCCTGATCCTGGGCTTCTTGCCGGCGCGCATGATCGTGCCGCTGAGCTGGCGCTCCAGCGCCGTCTCGACGGTCGTGACAAACGCTGCGGAGTCCTCATTGCCCCACGGCGTGTGCTTCTTGCCGAAGACCTTGGTCCACCACTCCTTGAAGTCGATCATCCCCGATTTGGCGATCAGCTTGCCCTCGCCGTCGTATACCCAATGGCGGGGGAACGGGGTGGCACCCGTCATCTCCTGCTCGACGCGGCCGTCGGCGTGCAGCGTGAGTTGCAGCGTCGTCCACACGGTGGGCGGGCGGAGCTGGATGTAGGGCTTGCGCTTGACGCGCCGGGGAGCGGGCATGCCCGGCCGGCCGCCGCACGTCTGCACGAACGTCGCGGACGTCTTCGTCACCTTGGGCTTGGGCCGGATCTCCGGGAAGGCGGTGGCCTGGAAGACGATCTCCTTGGGCCCCAATTTCATGTGTGTGCAGTTGAGGACCGTGCCGCCCGACTGCCCGTGGTCGATGATGCGGCCGTCCTCGACGCGGATCCACGCCCGGAGGTGGTTCGCGAACCGGAACTGGTCGTTGTCGCGCATCTTCTCGAGGTCGTTGACGTCGATGACGTCGGGGAGGGGCTTGTCGTAGTGGGCGAGGCCACCCACCTCGAACGGCATCTTGGTCATCCCCTTGATGGCTTCCGACGGAATCCAGGAGACCGAGGTGATGGACGACTCGATGCGCATGGGTGCCTCCTCCGGCGGGGCCGCCCCCGACGGCTATGACCCTACGCACGCCGACGGTTACCTCCAAGGGGGTCACCCCGCAATCTTCGGTGGGGGGTGCCACCCCCGCAGCCTGGGGGGCTGCCTCCCTTGCATCTTCCGGCCGCGCGAGGCCAAATGGGCGGGTGCTCGACGGCCGCATCACCGTCTTTTTGGCCGATGACAACCTCATCGTGCGTGAGGGCGTGCGCGCCCTGCTCAACCTCGAGAGTGATTTCGAGGTCGTCGGCGTAGCGGGCGATTACGACGAATTGGTCTCCGGGGCCGAGGCTGCGGCCCCCCAGGTGATCGTCACCGACATCCGCATGCCGCCCAATTTCCAGCGCGAGGGCATCGATGCCGCCAACGAGCTGCGCAAGCGGCACCCGGGCACCGGCGTGGTCATCCTCAGCCAGTACGACGACCCGGAATACGCCATCTCCCTGCTGAGCGAGGGTTCCGAGGGCCGCGCCTACCTGCTCAAGGACCGCATCGCCGAGGGCGACCAGCTGGCTCGCGCCGTGCGCGCCGTGGCCACCGGCGGGTCGATGCTCGACCCCACGATCGTCGAGGCCCTCGTCAACCCCGTTGCCGAGGCCGACACGGTCACCGACGCCGACGAGGACCTCATTCGCCTCATCGCCGAGGGGCGCACGATCAAGGCCATCGCCGCCGCCCAGCACACGACACCGGCGGCCGTGTCCGACGCCATCGAGGAGCTGTTCCTCAAGCTGGCCAAGGAGGCGAGCGCCGGGACGACAAGCGGCTTGCGCCGCCTGCGCATGCTGCACCAGGCGATCGTCGAGCGAGAGGAGCAGGGAGAGTCGCTGAGCCGACTGCTCCCCGGTGGCGTGGCCGAGATGGTCCAGCAGGGGGGCGGCAAGCTCGGCGAGACCACCGAGCTCGTCGTCACCGTGCTGATGTCCGACATCCGCGGGTACACCACGATCGCGGAGGCCGCCGACCCCTCGACGCTCGCCCGTCAGCTCAACGACCACCGCGCCCAGATGAACCACGCCATCCTCGCCCAGGAAGGGACCGTCATGCAGTTCGTCGGCGACGCGGTCATGGCGGTGTTCGGGGCGCCGGTCCTGCAGGACGACCACGCCGACCGCGCCCTGCGAGCGGCCGTCGCTATGCAGACCGCCCAACGCGAGGTCAACGAGAAGTGGGAGACCGAGGGCCTGCCCCCCTTCCACCTTGGCATCGGCCTGTCGACGGGAAAGGTGGCGGGCGCTCTCCTCGGCTCCGAGGAACGTCTCGAGTACACGATGGTGGGCGATACCGTGAACCTCACCCAGCGGCTGCAGCAGTGGGCGGACGCCGGCCAGATCGTGCTCAGCCAGCCGACGTACGACGCCCTGAGCCATCAGCCCGCCGCCGAACACCTCGAGCCGGCGCTCGTCAAGGGCCGGCAGGCGCCGGTGGCCGCCTACCGGATCGGCGCCGCCGAGGCCGCCGGCCTGTCATCTGAGTAACAGAAGAAGGAGTTCCCATGGGTCCCGAAGAAAGCGCCAACGCCAGCAGCGTCCTCGAGGCAACCGTGCCCGACGGCAACGTGCTCGACGTCAGGGGCCTGCGCAAGACCTACGAGTCCGAAGGCGTCCCCGTACGCGCCCTGCGGGGGGTCGACTTCCTGATGGCGCCCGGCGAGTTCGTCGCCGTCATGGGTCCGTCGGGTTGCGGCAAGTCCACGCTGCTGAATCTGGTGGCCGGTCTCGACACGCCGACCGATGGCGAGATCAGCGTCGCCGGCGACTCTCTCGTCGGCAAGGACGAGAACGACCTAGCGCGCATGCGCCGCCGCCACATCGGCATCGTCTTCCAGTTTTTCAACCTGCTCGAGGGCATGAGCGTCCTCGAGAACGTCACGCTGCCGGCGATCATCGCCGGCATGCCGCGGCGTCAGGCTGAGACGCGCGCCCGCGACCTGCTCGACCTCCTCGGCTTGGCCGACAAGGCGAGGAACGCCCCCGGCGTGCTCTCCGGCGGCCAGCGTCAGCGCCTAGCCATCGCCCGGGCCCTCGCCAACAAGCCGACGCTCGTCCTCGCCGACGAGCCCACCGGCGCCCTCGACTCGGCCGGCGGCCTCGAGGTCCTCGAGCTCTTCCGGCGTCTGCACGCGGGCGGCCAGGCGATCCTCATGGTGACCCACGACCAGAAGGTCGCCGACGCCGCGTCGCGCATCGTGCGCATGCGGGACGGTCGCATCGACGACGGCACCGAAGAAGACATGTCAGTGACGATCACGGAGTCGATCACGTCGACAACCTGGGAGCCGTGATACACCACCGGCCTGGGCGTGCGCCTCGGCCGACTCGCACATGACTGCTGTTCTGCTTCGCGTCCGTTCCGACTTGCGCGCCCGCTGGCGGGCCTGGCTCGGGTTGACACTGATCATGGGCATCGCCGCGGGTGCCGTCATCTCCTCCGCGGCGGGCGCCCGGCGCACTGATACCTCGTACTCCCGCTTCGTGCGCTCCATGCGCGGGCCCGACGCCTTCGTGTTCGAGACGACCGACCCCGCCTTCGCTTCGATAACTGAAGCGCAGCTGAAGACCCTCCCAGAAGTCGCGTCGACGGCTCCGCTCGTCGGTTACACGTCGACGGAGCCCGACGTGAACCTGGCCGCGCCTCTCGACAACCGATATGGCAGCGTCATGGGCCGGGCGAAGCTCCTTTCCGGACGAGCGCCCGTGCGGTCCGACGAGGTGATGGTGAGCTTTGTCGTCGCTGAGGCGCGGCATCTCCACGTCCGCAGCCAGCTCACCGTGCACATGCTCCCCGCGACCGCGAGTCCGGACGTCGACGCGGGACCGCCGCTCACACTGCGAATGCGCGTGGTCGGTGTCGAGGCGCGGGCGGGTGAATTTCCACCTCAGGGCAACAACGCCTTCCGGATGGTGTGGTTTTCAGCAGCGTTCGCCCACGAGCACGCCGGCCGCCTCGCCGAAGCCCCCGCCACGGCGGTGCGTCTCAAGAACGGCGCCGGCACCTTCACCTCGTTCCTGCGCGAGACCGATCGCCTCGGGGGCGGACGGCCCTCGGCCGTCTTCCGCTTTCGTGACCAGGCCCTGAACACGCAGCGGTCGATACACCTCCAGGGCGTTGCGCTGTGGCTCCTCACTGCGCTGCTGGCGGTGACGGTGGCGCTCATCCTCAGCCAGCTGTTCTTCCGCCAGGCGCTGCTCGAGGCGCGAGACCACACCGCCCTGCGCGCTCTTGGGATGGAACGCGGCCAGCTGTGGGCGATTGGGATCGGACGAGCCGCACTCATCGGTCTTGCCGGTTCCGCAGTCGCGGTCGTCACGGCGCTTGCCCTCTCACCTCTGACCCCTGTCGGTATCGCCCGCATCGCCGAGCCACGGCCGGGCCTTTACGCCGACTTCGCGGTCCTTGCCGCAGGTGCGGTCGGCACTCTTTGTCTCGCCGTCGCGGCCGCGGCCTATCCGAGCTGGCGTGCGGCCCGCGCGCCGTCAACCCACGTAGCCGAAGCTGCGGGCGTACCGACGGCGTTGCGCGACGCCCTGGCTCGGTCGTCGGTTCCGCCGGCGGTCGCCGCGGGCGTCCGTCTCGCGCTCGACCCCGGCCGAGGCCGGTCGGCCGTTCCGATCCGTTCGACCGTCATCGGAGCGGCGCTTGGTGTCGGCGCCCTCGCCGGTGCTCTCGTGTTCAACGGGAGCCTGGCCCACCTCCTCGACTCGCCGCGCCTCTACGGCGTGGCGTGGGACGCTCGCGTCACCACGACGGCGAGCCGCGACGTTGCCGGTTTGGCAGCGACGGTGCAGAGCGATCCCGACGTGCGTGACCTTGCCATCGGCTACGTCGGCGTGGGGCTGCAGATCCGTAGAGCACGCGCCGACGCCATCGTCTTGCAGCCGTTGTCCGGGTCGTTCCAGCCCCGGGTCCTGGAGGGTCGTCTGCCCCTCGGCCCTGACGAGATCCTCCTCGGGACGCGGACGCTCAGTCAGGCCCATGCTCATGTTGGCGATCGCGTGCCGGTCACGCTGCTCGGCGTGCCGGGCGAGGCCTCATTGCGGGTTGTCGGTCGCGGCGTGATGCCGAGCTCTAGTGACGTCTCCGGCCTCGGGACCGGCGCGTCCATGAGCATGGAAGCGGTCCGCACACTGCTGTCCCCGTCGGGGGTGGCGACGCCACCGCCGCTCGACAACTTGGTGATGCGCTTCCAGCCCGGCGTCG
>JAFAUA010000171.1 GCA_019243595.1 Acidimicrobiia bacterium | reverse complement strand
GCGCCGAGGAACCGTCCCTGCTGCTCGGCGGTCCCTGCAAGACGGACAGCCGGCACGAACTGTGTCACCGTCGCCACGAACGGACCCGGGGCGATCACCCGGCCCAACTCCTCGGCGAGCACCGCCAGTTCGACGAAGCCAAGGCCGAGCCCGCCGTGCTCCTCAGGGATGGTCAGCGCCGGCCAGCCGAGCTCGACCATCTGCGTCCACAGCTCGTCGGCCGAAGCGCCCTTCTCCACGACAGAACGCACGAGCGTCATCGGGCACTCGCGCTCCAGGAAGGCGCGCACCGTCGCGCGCAGTTCCTGTTGGTCCTCGGAGAACTCGAGCTCCATCTGCCCTCAGCTGGCGGAGCGGCGACGCTTGCGGCGGGAGCCGCCGAACACGCCGACGTGGAGGACAGTGGTGACCGTGTCGAGGAGGTCGTCGCGCGGCACGTCGAGCTGGCGGGAGAGCAGGTAGTAGTGCAGGCGCTCGATCATGGCGACGGTGGCCATCGCCGCCACCTGAGGGTCGAAGTCGGCTCCACCATTCGAAGCTGCAGCCTCGTTGGCCTCGCCGATTCTCTGGATCAGCGCAGTCACGACGGTGGTGAGCACCTGCTCGCCCATGCGCCCGACGTCATCGCCCTCGACCTCGGCCTCCGTCCACGCCCGGATCACCGGGCCGTAGTGGACGTAGAGGTCGCTGAACCGTCCGAGCCACCCGCGCAGCTCCCGGTAGCCGGCCTCGTCGGGCCCGATGGGGCCCAGGGTCTCGGCGAGCGCGGCCACCTCGTCGGTGACGTCGGCCAGGAGAGCCCGGAACAGGTCCTCCTTGTTGGCGAAATAGAGGTAGAAGGTCCCGTGCGACGTTCGCGCCACCTTGACGATGTCGTCGACGCGGGCGGCGTGGTAGCCGCGCTTCTCGAGGACGGTCATCGCCGCGTCGAGCAGCTTGCGCATGGTCTTCTTGCCCTGGGCCCGCAGCTCCCGCTCCTGAGCCGGGGCGCCGCCGCGCGTCGACAGCTTGCGGCGGGGGGTGGCGGCCATCGACTAGGCAGGCTATTGGAACTATGACACTGACGTCATGTCTTGCTGAGGCAGCGCGGCGCTTCGCGGACGCCCCCGCCTACGTCGCCGAGAACGGCCTCGAGCTTTCGTACTCCGAGCTCCACCGCCTCTCCGACGAGGTCGCCGCGGGCCTCTCGCAGCGGGGGATCGGGGCGGGCGACGTGCTCGCACTGGCCCTTCCGACGATTCCCGAGTACTTCGTCTGCTACCTGGCGGCGGCCAAGCTCGGGGCGATCACGGCCGGTGTGAACACCCGGCTCTCGCCCGTCGAGCAGGACGCCGTGCTCCGGGTCGCGGGCCCGGCGCTCGTTCTCCGCGAGTTGGACGTGTGCGTGGCGACGACGGTCGACGAGATGCTCGACGGTTGGCGCGTGCGAGGCGCGTCGCCCGATCCCATCGACGACGACCCGGATCGTCCGATCGCCCTGGTGTTCACTTCGGGCACCACCGGTCTGCCGAAGGGCGTGTTGTTCTGCAACCGCCAGCTCGACGCGGTGACCGCGATCGACGTCGGTGACCGCTGGGGCGGGGGGCCTCGCGCGCTCGCGTCGACGTCGCTCGCCCACCTGGGGCCGATGACGAAACTGGCCGGCAACCTGCGGGGCGGCGGCACCACCTATCTGATGCGCAAGTGGTCGGCGGGAACCGCGCTGCGGGCGGTGGCCGAGCACGGCATCAACTTCCTCGGCGGCATACCGACGCAGGTCGCCCTGATGCTCGAGCACCCGTCGTTCGAGTCGACCGACCTCTCGAGTGTGCAGGCGATCGTCATCGGCGGTGGGCCGGCGACGCCCGCCCTGGTTCGCCACGCCCGCGCCCGGTTCGGGGTGCCGCTGGCCGTTCGCTACTCGTGCACAGAGGCGGCCATCGGGTGTGGAACCCGCTTCGATGACCCTCCCGAGGACGCCGAGGTCTCGGTCGGCCGGGCCCAGGCCGGTGTCGTGCTGTCGTTGCTCGACGACGACGACAAGCCGGTGCCCGATGGCGAGGTCGGCCACGTGTGCCTCCGCTCGGGGGCGGTGATGGCCGGCTACTGGAAGGATCCGGAGGCGACCGGGGCCGCCTTCACCCCCGACGGTTCGGTGCGCACCGGCGATCTCGGGTGGATCGACGACCGCAGTCGCCTCCACTTGGCCGGGCGCAGCAAGGAGATGTATGTGCGCGGCGGCTACAACGTGCACCCCCAGGAAGTCGAAGCCGTGCTCGCCGAGCACCCAGACGTCGCCGCGGTATGCGTGGTGCCTCGGCCCGACGACGTGATGGGCGAGATCGGCGTGGCCTTCGTCGTCGCACGCGGGGGCCGGCAGGCACCCGCGCTCGAGTCGCTGCGCGCCTTCGGCGCCGACCGTCTGGCGGCCTACAAGCTGCCCGAAGACCTGCGTGTGGTTCACGCCCTGCCGCTGACCTCGATGGACAAGGTCGACCGCAAGGCATTGGTGGCCCGCCTGGCCGGTTCGTAGTCTGCGCCGTTATGCCGCTTCTTCAAGATCGTGTTGCCATCGTCACCGGTTCCGGACGCGGGATCGGCCGGGAGTTCGCTCTGTGTCTCGCGTCGGAGGGCGCCAAGGTCGTCGTCAACGACGTCGGTGCCAGCCTCTCGGGGGAGTCCACCGAGGAGCGCCCCGCAGAGGAGGTCGTCAAGGAGATCGAGAAGGCGGGCGGCACGGCCGTCCCCAACTTCGACTCGGTGTCCGACTTCGACGGCGCGGGCCGCATCATCCAGACCGCCGTCGACACCTTCGGCAAGGTCGACATCCTCGTCAACAATGCGGGGATCATCCGCGACAAGTCGCTCGTGAAGATGGACGAAGCCGACTTCGACGCCGTCATCGCCGTGCACCTCAAGGGCTCGTTCAACTGCACGCGGCACGCGGCGCCGCTGATGAAGGAGGCCGGCTACGGCCGCATCATCAACATCACGTCGTCGGCGGGTCTGCGCGGCAACTTCGGCCAGACCAACTACGGCGCGGCCAAGGCCGGCCTGATGGGCATGACGTTCGTGTGGGCGGTGGAACTGGCCAAGTACGGCATCACCGTCAACGCCATGGCGCCCGCTGGTGCGACGCGTATGACGGCCAACCTGTACGCCGAGGCCGACTACGAGCCGCCGCCCACGCTCGACCCCGCGCTCAACGCCCCGATCATCGCCTACTTGGCGTCCGAGCAGGCCGCCCACGTCAACGGCCAGGTCCTCGGCCGCACCGACTACGCGTTCACGCTGTTCCAGACGCCCCGCCAGATCGCCTGGATGTGGAAGGACGGCGGGTGGGATCCCGCGGGCGTCGCCGAACACTTCGACGCCACCCTCGGTCAGCACCTCCAGCCCGTCGGCATGGTGATGCCCAAGGGCCTCGACCAAAAGAAGTAAGGAGTTACCAGCGGTCGCCGAAGCGGTCGCGGTGTGACTTCTCCTTGAACGACGTCCGCCTCGGGGGGCCGAGCTTCTTGGCGGGCCAGCCGAGGAAGACGACGGCCATCGGCCCCACGTTCTCGGGCAGCTGGAGGGCTTCGGCCAGCTCCGCGGCCATCGCCGTTGCGAGGGTGGTGAGCGCCGATCCGAGTCCGAGCGCGGTGGCGCCCAGCAGCAGGTTCTGGGTCGCCGGGAAGACCGACGACGGCAGCGTGCGTTCGAAGGCCGCGGCCCGGTCGCCGCACACCACGACGACGACCGGGGCGCGGGCGAAGCCCTCGGACGTGGCCTGATCGACGTCGGCGAGGATGCGGGCGTCGAGGTGGGTCGACTCGTACTCGCGGGCGCCGCTGTTCCACACCTGCGCGGTCAGGTCGGCAATGCGCTGACGGACGGCGGCGTCCCGTACGACGACG
>JAFAUA010000042.1 GCA_019243595.1 Acidimicrobiia bacterium | reverse complement strand
GGCAAACGCCGAGCGAGCATCGTTTTGCCGGCGCCCGGCGGCCCACTCAACAGGAGATGATGTCCGCCCGCAGCTGCCACTTCGACGGCCGCCCGACCCACGTCCTGGCCGCGGACGTCGGCCATGTCGGGCGGCGGTGGCACCGGCGGCGGACAGAGCTTGGGCAGCGGAGGCCAGTTCTCTTCGCCTTTGAGGCAAGCGAGCAGCGTTGTCAGTGTCGCGGCACCGCGTACCTCGGGTCCGCCCACAAGCGCGGCTTCGGCGCCGCAGTCGAGCGGGACGACGACAGTGCGCGCCGAGATTTCCTCGACCAGGGAAACGGTGCCGGGCACCCGGCGCACTGACCCGTCGAGCCCGAGCTCGCCGACGAACGCCATCCCTTCGACGGCCGCGGCGTCGAGCTCGTCGTTGGCGATAAGCAGGGCGATGGCAATCGGCAGGTCGAGGCCGGCGCCGGTCTTGCGAATGCCCGATGGCGCGAGGTTGACCGTCACGCGCCGCTCCGGCCACGTCAGGCCGCTCGACAGCAGGGCGGCACGCACCCGATCACGCGCTTCACGGCACGCGGTGTCGGGCAGGCCGACGACGGTGAATCCCGGCAAGCCGTTCGACACTTGGCACTCGACGGCGACCGGTTGGCCCTCGACGCCGAGCAGCGTGGCGGACGGAACGATGGCGAGCACGGACGGCTCCTCTGCTCCATGGACTTGGAGGAGGGCCGCAACGCCGGCGCCCGAGCGACGCTTACAACTTACAGAGGGGGTGTGACAGCTTTAGCGGCCGTGGAAGTTGGGGTCGCGCTTCTGGACGAAGGCGAGCATGGCTTCGGCGGTGTCGGCGGAGTTGAAGTTCACGGTCTGGCAAGTGGCCTCGTATTCCAGGGCCTGAGCGAGCGAAGACTCGGCGCCGACGTGGAGCTGAGCCTTGATCATCGACAGGGCCAGCGGCGGACCGGCCGCCAAGCGCGCCGCCCACTCGTCGACGACCTTGTCGAGCTCCGAGGCGGGCACGACGCGGTTGACCAGGCCGTGCTCGAGCGCTTCCGCGGCGGAGATGACGTCGGCGAAGTAGGCCAGCTCGAACGCCTTGTGCAGGCCGACCCGCCGAGGCAGCACCCACGACCCGCCGCAGTCCAACGACAGACCGCGCCGGGCGAAGATCTCCGAGAAACGCGCATCCTCAGAAGCCACAACCAGGTCGCACCCGAACGCCAGATTGGCGCTCATCCCCGCGGCGACACCCGGCACCTTGGCGATCGTCGGCTGCGGGATGGCGTGCAGCGCGAGCGCTAGGTCGGAGATGCGGCGCATGTAATACAGCGCGCTGCCGGTGACCTCGGACGCCGAGTCAGTGAGGTCGGCGCCGGACGAGAAGTCGCCGCCGGCGCCGGTCAGCACCAGCACTCGGTCCTCTCGCGACAACGCGACTTCACGGAAGACCGACGTCAGCTCGGCAGTCATCTCCCCCGTCACCGCGTTCTTCTTCTGCGGCCGGTTCATGGTTACCGTGACGACGCCGTCTTGCCGCTCGACTACGAGAGTCTCCATGCGGCGGACGATAATCACGCCGTGGGTTTCAACCCCTTCCGCCAGCAGCAGCGTCGGAGCAGCGACTACGTCTTCGTCGCCGCGGCGGCCGTGATCGTCGTGGCCCTGCTCGCCTGGGCGTTGTTCGCCTAGAACGCGCCCTGCACGATCTCGAGCCGACCGGCGAGCACTGACGCGACGTCGAAGCGGATCTCGGTGGCCCGGACGCCCGCGTGGTCGTCGAGCCAGCGGGCGGCCAGGTGCCGCAACCGCATCTGCTTCTGGCGGGTGACAGCCTCGGCCGGGACGCCAAACAGGTCGGACGTGCGCGTCTTCACTTCACAGAACACGAATGCCCGGCCACGCCGAACGACGAGATCCAGCTCACCGTCGCGGCAGCGCCAGTTCCGCGCTACGACCTCGTAGCCGTTGCGTAGGTACCAGTCAGCCGCAAGCTGTTCTCCGCTGGCACCGAGTGCCCGACGGGCCTGGGTCAATCCTCCCGCCGAATCTCTTCGACGTTGACGTCCTTGAAGGTGACCACGCGCACCGTCGAAACGAAGCGGGCGGGCCCGGGCCGGTACATGTCCCAGACCCAGGCGTCGTTGAGGTCGAGCTCGAAGTAGCTGCGGCCGCTGTCGTCCTTCACCTTCATGTCGACGGAGTTGGCCAGATAGAACCGGCGCTCGGTCTCCACGACGTACGAGAACATCTTGATGACGTCGTGGTACTCCTTGTACAGCTGGAGCTCGATCTCGGTCTCGTACCGCTCCAGGTCCTCTGCGCTCACGGCTACAACTGTACGACCGCTGGGGGCGTCACAAGAAGGCCGCTCTGCCGAAGGGCCAGACGCGCACGATCGCCCGTCCGACCACCGTTCTTCGCCGGATCGTCCCGAACACGCGGCTATCCGACGAGTTCGTGCGGTTGTCGCCCATCACCCACAGGCCGCCCTTGGGGACGGCGACGGGCCCGAAGTCCGACGTCGTGGTCGTGGCGGGCAGGTAGGGCTCGACCAACTCCCGTCCATTGATGAACACGCGGCCGTCCTTGCCCTGCACGGTCTCCCCCGGCAGGCCGATGACTCGCTTGATGTACTCCTCGGTGGACGGCTGCAGCACACCGATCGACTCGAAGATGTTGCGGATCACACTTCGGTTCTTCGACGCCGGCGCGCCGGGCGCGCCGGGCGGCGCGTCGAACACGATGATGTCGCCGCGGTGCGGGTCGTGGAGGTCGTAGGAGATCTTCGAAACGACGACGCGGTCGCCGATGTTCAGCTGGGGGATCATCGATCCCGACGGGATGTAGAACGCCTGGGCGACGAACGTCTTCACCAGGAAGGCGATGAGGATCGCCAATCCGATGAGGAGCGGAATCTCCCTAGCCAGCTGGCCCCCTGAGGGGGGCGCCTCCTCCATGGCGAACGGTGGCAGACCCGGCGGTTCGTGAGCGGTGGCGACGGCGGGCCGCCACCCGATCAACGAGCGGTGCGCTTCTCTTTGATCTTCGCGGCCTTCCCGGCCCGCTCCCGCAGGTAGTACAGCTTCGCCCGGCGTACGTCGCCCCGGGTCACGACCTCGATCTTGGCCACGATCGGGCTGTGGACTGGGAAGGTTCGCTCGACGCCGACGCCGAAGCTCACTTTCCGGGCTGTGAACGTCTCCCGGGCCCCAGACCCCTGCCTGCGGATCACCGCGCCCTGGAACATCTGGATGCGCTCGCGGTTGCCCTCCACCACGCGGACGTGGACCTTCACCGTGTCCCCCGGCGCGAACTCGGGGACGTCGTCGCGGAGTGTCGTTCGATCGACCAGATCGGTGGGGTTCATGGCGCGCGTGCTCCTCAACCAGCTGCGGGGTGCTCTCAGGATAGGCGACGTTTCGAGGAGCCGTCATTCGAGGCCGAACTCACGTAGGAGAGCCCGGTCGTCCTCGCTCAGCCCGCCCCGCTCGGCAACGAGGTCCGGACGACGCTCCAGGGTGCGGGCCAGCGACTGGGCCCGCCGCCAGCGTGCGATCTTCCCGTGGTCGCCCGAGCGCAGCACCTCGGGCACGGCCCAGTCCCGGAACTCCGCCGGGCGCGTGTAGTGCGGATACTCGAGGAGCCCGTCGCCGAAGGACTCGTCCTCCGCCGATGCCTCGTTGCCCATGACACCGGGCACCAGCCTGGTCACTGCCTCGACGACGACGAACGCCGCGGCCTCGCCGCCGGCCAAGACGTAGTCACCGATCGAGAGCTCGTCGTCCACCAGATGCTCACGTACCCGCTCGTCGACACCCTCGTACCGTCCGCACAGCAACGAGAACCCCTCACCCGCGGCGAGGGACGCGGCGAGCGACTGGTCGAGCTTCCGGCCGCCGGGTCCGAGCAAGAAGAGCGGCCGGGGCGGGTCGACCGACTCGACGGCCCGGAAGATCGGATCCGGCGCCAGCACCATGCCCGGCCCGCCCCCGAACGGCGTGTCGTCGACCGACCGGTGACGGTCCGTCGTGTGGTCGCGCAGGTCGTGGACGCGCACGTCCACCACACCGTCGTGGCGCGCCTTGCCGAGCAGGCTCTCGGACAGCACGGGCTCCAGCAGTTGGGGCAGGCACGTGAAGACGTCGATCCTCAAGAGCGGGCCTTGACGAACGCGTCCTTGGCCGCGACGTACGCCTCGATGTCGTTGCCGCACTCGAGCGCCAGCCGCCGCTTCAGCGCCGCGTACTCGTCACGGTCGACGGGGTCGCTGCGCAGGTGATCCCGGAAACGAAGGTGGCGCTGTTCCATCTCCGTGCCGGCCTGACAGACGTGCAGGTTGAACGTGCGGGGCGCCTTCGCTGACGGCCAGCCGAAGAACGGGTAATCGCGAAACTCCGGATCGGGCACGTGTTCGTAGCCCAGCGCGAACAGCAGCGGGAAGTAGGCGTCGCGGTCGTAGACGTCGGAGACCGAAACCTGGATGTCGACGTTCGGCTTGGCCGCCAATCCGGGAACCGACGTCGAACCGACGTGCTCGATGCGGACGGCGACGTCGCCGAGCCCGGCGCGCAAACGCTCGGCCTCGGTCTCGAAGATTCTCGGCCACTCGGGGTCGTAGTCGACGACCTCGATGGCCGGGCGCGGCTCGATGAGACCCTCGGGCGGATCGATGACCACCCGGCCGGTCTCCTGTTGGACGACGAACGTCAGCGGAATCAACCCCTGGGGAAGCACGAGGAGGTCGCTCGCCGGGTTGGCCTCGACCTCGGCCACCCGTCCGTAGAACAGCCCTTCGACGTCGTAGACGACGGCGCCGATGAGCTCGTGCACCCACAGCGTGTCGTCCTCGCCGTCGAGAGGCTCGGCCCGAAGCACCGTGCCGCGCAGCTCCTCGGCCCGGTTCCGATCGCGGATGCCCTCGAACGCCACGATCCACCGCTGCTGGTGCGGCGTGGCGCGCACGACCGAGAGGTCACCCACATCAGACGACAACACGGACCCAGCGTCTAGACGCTCGGGCCGGTTCGTGACCAGCTCAACAATGACCTCGCCCTTGATGCCATGCGGCTTGACGATGCGCCCGACCTCGAGCAGCACCGGACCTCGCTAGTCGACGATGTCGACCGTGGCGTCAACGCCCTCCTTGGCGCCGGCCGCCCGCACCACGCTGCGGATCGCCTGGGCGACGCGCCCCCGCCGGCCGATGACCCGGCCCATGTCCGAGGGGGCGACGTGCAGCCGCAGGGTCACCGAGTTGCGGCGCTCTTCGGTCTCCACGACCACGCCGTCGGCCTCTTCCACGATCGACGTGGCGAGGTAGTTCAAGACGTTCTTCGACAGGCCACCAACGACGCGGTTGGCGTCGTCGGCGTCGTCCTCGTCGAACTGGTCGTCGGTGACGTCGCTCACGAGGATGCGGTCGGCGTCGAGGAGCTGCCGCCCTGGAACTGGTCCCAGGCGCCGGAGATCTTCAGCAACTTCTGCACGGCCTCGGAGGGCTGGGCTCCCTTGCGCAGCCACTCGACAGCCTTGTCGTTATCGATGTTGACCTCGGAGGGCTCGGCCCGGGGGGCGTAGAACCCGATGCTCTCGATGAAACGCCCGTCGCGGGGCGACCGAGAGTCGGCAGCGACGACGCGGTAGGTCGGCTGCTTCTTCTTGCCCATGCGCTTGAGGCGGAGCTTGACGGCCATCTTCCTTCTCCTAACCCAGCTCGGGCCCGGCCATGTCGGGCATCTGCGACAGCAACTCCTTGGCGCCGCGCAGGCCCTTGGGCCCCTTGCCGAGCATCTTCATCATCTTCTGGACTTCCTTGAACTGCTTCAGCAGCTGGTTGACCTCGGTGGTGGTCTGCCCGCTGCCGTTGGCGATCCGCAGGCGCCGGGAGCCGTTGATCATCTGGGGCTCACGTCGCTCTTCGGGGGTCATGGAGCGGATGATGGCTTCGATGCGGGCGATCTCCGAGTCGTCGATCTCCGCCTTCTTCAGCTCCTTGGGGACCCCGGGCAGCATACCGATCAGGTTCTGCAGCGGTCCCATCTTCTTCACCTGCTGCATCTGCTCCAGGAAGTCCTCGAGGGTGAACTCGCCCTTCGACAGCTTCTCGGCGGCCTTGGCCGCCTCTTCCTGGTCGAACGCCTCCTCAGCCTTTTCGATGAGCGTGAGCACGTCGCCCATGCCCAGGATCCGCGAGGCCATGCGGTCGGGATAGAAGGGCTCGAAGTCGCCGAGCTTCTCCCCCGTCGAGGCGAAGGCGATCGGGCGGCCCACGACCTCCTTCACCGAGAGGGCGGCACCACCGCGGGCGTCGCCGTCGAGCTTGGTGAGGATCACGCCGTCGAGCTCGAGGGTCTCGTGGAAGGACTCGGCCACGTTGACAGCGTCCTGGCCGGTCATGGCGTCGACGACCAGGAACGTGTAGTCGGGATGGACCGCGCCCGAGATGTCACGGACCTGATCCATCATCTCAGCGTCGACGTGCAGTCGGCCGGCGGTGTCAACGATCAGCACGTCCCGGCCGAGGCTCTGCGCCTCCTCCGCTCCCCTGCGGGCCACCGTGACGGGATCGCTCGGCTCGCTGAAGACCGGGACGTCGACCTGCTTGCCGAGCACCCGCAGCTGCTCGACCGCGGCGGGGCGCTGCAGGTCGGCGCCGACGAGCAGCGGGTGGCGCCCTTGCTGCTTGAACCAACGGGCGAGCTTGCCGGCGGTCGTCGTCTTACCGGAGCCCTGCAGACCGGCGAGCAGCAAGACCGTCGGCGGCTTCGACGCGTAGGTGATCCGGAGGTTCTCGCCGCCGAGGGTGTTGACCAGCTCCTCGTGGACGATCTTGATGACCTGCTGCGCGGGGCTCAGGCTCTTCGAGAGGTCGAGCCCGACGGCCTTCTCTTTGATGCGGGCGACCACGCCCTTGACCACGCGGAAGTTGACGTC
>JAFAUA010000244.1 GCA_019243595.1 Acidimicrobiia bacterium | reverse complement strand
AAGCGCCTCACCGCCGACACCATGAACTTCTCGGTCGCCTCCTCGTCGGTCAACAAGGGGGAGTCGGTCCGCGACACGGTGCTGACGATCGCGGCGATGGGTGTCGACGCCATCGTCGTCCGGCACTCCTCGGCAGGTGTGCCCTGGCAGGTCGCCCGTTGGACCGACGCGGCGGTGATCAACGCCGGCGACGGGTGGCACGAGCACCCGACCCAGGCCCTTCTCGACTGCTACACGATCCGGGAGCGGCGAGGCTCACTCGCTGGGCTCAGGGTGGCGATCGTCGGCGACGTGAAGCACTCACGCGTGGCCCGCTCGAACGTGCTGGCCTTCTCGATGCTCGGGGCCGAGGTCACACTCGTCGCCCCGCCGACGCTGCTGCCGCCCAGCCTCGCCGGCTGGCCCGTCGCCGTGAGCCACGACATCGACGGCGTCCTTCCCAAGGCCGACGTCGTCTACTTGCTTCGCATGCAGCGCGAGCGCCAGACCGAGGCCCTTCTTCCGTCGCTGCGCGAGTACACGGCGCTCTACGGCCTCACGCGCGAGCGAGCCCGGCTGCTCGCCGACGACGCCATCGTCATGCATCCCGGGCCGATGAACCGGGGCGTGGAGATCGCGGCCGAGGTGGCCGACCTACCCGGCGCCGTCATCACCCGCCAGGTGGCCAACGGTGTTGCGGTCCGCATGGCCGTCCTGTTTCTCATCCTCGGCTCGGGGGGCGACCTTGGCGGCTGAGGTGGTTCTGCGAGGCGGCAAGGTCGTCGACGCCACGGGGAGCAGGCGAGCCGACGTGCTGGTCGTCGACGGCGTCGTCGCGGCCGTCGCCGAGTCGGTGGACGCGCCGTCGGGGGCTCGGCTCCTTGACGCGTCCGGCTGTGTGGTCGCACCGGGGCTGGTCGACCTGCACGCTCACCTGCGCCAGCCCGGCCGCGAGGAGGCGGAGACAGTTGAGTCCGGGTCCCGGGCCGCGGCCTTGGGTGGGTATACCGCCGTGGTGGCCATGCCCAACACCGAGCCCGCCATCGACTCGGCCGCCGTCGTGCGCGAGGTCCTCGACCTCGGCGCTACCGCGTGCTGCGACGTGCGGGTGGCGGGGGCCATCACCAAGGGCCGGAAGGGCGAGGAGCTCGCACCGCTGGCGGAGATGGCGGCGCTCGGCGTGCGCTTGTTCACCGACGACGGGGCCGGCGTACAGGACGCCCGGCTGATGCGTCGCGCCCTCGAGTACACGTCCGCCCTCGGCGTCCTGCTGGCCCAGCACTGCGAGGACGATGAGCTGGCCGAGGGCGGCCACATGCACGAGGGTGACTGGTCGAGCCGGCTGGGGATTCCCGGGATTCCCACCGAGGCGGAGTCGATGATGGTCGCCCGCGACGTCGCCCTGGCCCAGCTGACGGGCGCACCGGTGCACTTCCTGCATCTGTCGACGGCGATGGCGATCGCCATGGTGCGCGCCGCCAAGGCGGCCAAGATCGCCGTCACCGCCGAAGCGGCCCCGCACCACTTCACTCTCACCGACGAGACGGTGTCTTCCTATGACCCCGTCTACAAGGTCAATCCGCCGCTGCGGCCACAGGCTGACGTCGACGCCGTGAAGGCCGCGCTGGCCGACGGCACGATCGACGCCATCGCCACCGACCACGCTCCCCACGCTCAGGAGGCCAAGGAGTTGCCGTTCGACCAGGCGCCGCCGGGCATGCTCGGCCTGGAGACGGCACTGCCGCTCGCCATCGGTGAGCTCGACCTGCCGCTCGAGCGTGTGCTTGCCCTCCTTTCTTGGCAGCCGGCGCGCATCGCGGGCCTCGCCGGCCAGCACGGCGGCCCGATCGCCGACGGTGCGCCCGCCAACCTGACGGTGATCGATCCAGATGCCGTGTGGGTGGTCGAGCCGGAACATCTGGCCAGCCGCAGCCGCAACACGCCCTACGCAGGGCGCAAGCTCACCGGTCGGGTACGCCACACGTTGCTGCGGGGCGAACCCGTCGTCGTCGACGCCGAGGCCCAGAGATGACTGAAGCCCTGCTCATCCTCGCCGACGGCACCACGTTCGAGGGTGAGGCCATCGGCCACCTCCCCGACGACGGTGTCGCCACGGGCGAGGTCGTGTTCAACACCGTGCTGTCGGGCTACCAGGAGGTGATCACCGACCCGTCCTATGCCGGGCAGGTCATCACCTTCACGTACCCGCACATCGGCAACTACGGCGTGGCCGACGCCGACGACGAGAGCCGCCGGCCCTTCTGCCGCGGCGTGGTCGTGCGCGACCTGGCCCGGCGACCTAGTAGCTGGCGGGCGGCCGACGACCTCGGCAGCTGGCTGACCCGCCATCGGGTACCGGGCGTCGCCGGGATCGACACCCGTCGCCTCACCCGCCACATCCGCGAGGCGGGCTCCATGCCCTGCGCCTTCGGCACGGCCGACGAGCGGGTGCTGAAGGAGGCCGCCCAGAACGAGCCCGGCACCGACGGCGTCGACCTGGTGGCCACGGTGACGACGGCCGAGCCGTATGTCGTCGAGGGAGGACCGATCCGGGTCGTCGCCTACGACTTCGGCATCAAGTCGAGCATCCTTCGCCTGTTACGCGAGATCGCCACGGTCGAGGTCGTCCCCGCCTCGACACCCGCCGATGCCGTGCTCGAACGCGCTCCCGACGGCGTGTTCCTGTCCAACGGTCCCGGCGACCCGGCCGCCGTCACCTACGCGGTGGATGCCATCCGTGGTCTGCTCGGCGAGGTTCCCGTGTTCGGCATCTGCCTCGGTCACCAGCTGCTCGGCACCGCCCTCGGCGGGTCGACGTACAAGCTCAAGTTCGGCCACCACGGTGGCAACCATCCGGTGCGCCGCCTGGCCACGGGCGGCGTGGAGATCACCAGCCAGAACCACAACTACGCGGTCGGCGAGGGATCGGTCTCCACCGCCGATGTCACCCACCTCAACCTCAACGACGGCGTGGTCGAGGGTCTGCGTTGCCGCGACATTCCCGCCTTCAGCGTGCAGTACCACCCCGAGGCCGGCCCCGGTCCCCACGACGCCCGCTACCTGTTCGCCGAGTTCGCCGACCTGATCGCCAAGAACACCTGATGCCCAAGCGCACCGACATCCAATCGATCCTCATCATCGGCAGTGGCCCGATCGTCATCGGCCAAGCCTGCGAGTTCGACTACTCGGGCACCCAGGCGTGCCGCATCCTCAGGGCCGAGGGCTACAAGGTCATCCTCGCCAACTCGAACCCGGCGACAATCATGACCGACCCCGAGTTTGCCGACCGCACCTACGTCGAGCCCCTCGATGCCGAGGTCCTGACCGCCATCATCGAGCGCGAGCGCCCTGACGCCGTGCTGCCCACACTCGGCGGGCAGACCGCGCTCAACCTGGCGATGGCGCTCAGCGAGCGGGGCGTGATCGAGGAGTACGGCACCCAGCTCATCGGGGCGTCGGCGACCGCCATCAGCACGGCGGAGAACCGCGACAAGTTCAAGGCGGCCATGACCGAGATCGGCCTCGCCGTGCCGGACTCCGGGTTCGCCTACACGCTCGACGAGGCGATCGTCGTCGGCGAGGAGATCGGCTTCCCGCTGATCGTGCGCCCGTCCTACATCCTCGGCGGTGGCGGCACCGGCATCGCCAGCACGGTCGACGAGTTGCGCGACATCGCCGCCGAAGGCCTGGCCGCCAGCCCGGTGAACGAGATCCTCATCGAGCGGTCGATCGCGGGTTGGAAGGAGTATGAGCTCGAGGTGATGCGCGACCGCGTCGACAACTGCGTCGTCGTGTGCTCGATCGAGAACCTCGACCCGATGGGCGTGCACACCGGCGACTCGATCACGGTGGCGCCCGCCCAGACGCTCTCCGACGTCGAGTACCAACACATGCGCGACGCCGCCTTCGCGTGCATCCGCCGCATCGGCGTCGACACCGGCGGATCGAACATCCAGTTCGCGGTCGACCCCGAGACGGGCGCCATGGTCGTCATCGAGATGAACCCGCGCGTGAGCCGCTCGAGCGCCCTGGCGTCGAAGGCCACCGGGTTCCCGATCGCCAAGATCGCCGCCCGGCTGGCGGTGGGCTACACGCTCGACGAGATCCCCAACGACATCACCAAGCTGACGCCGGCCAGCTTCGAACCAACCATCGACTACGTGGTCACCAAGGTGCCGCGCTGGGCGTTCGAGAAGTTCCCGGGCGTTCCCGACGTGCTGGGCACGCGCATGCAGTCGGTGGGCGAGGCGATGGCCCTCGGGCGCACGTTCCCCGAGTCGATGCAGAAAGCGCTGCGAAGCCTCGAACATGGCCGGCTCGGCCTCAACTGCGACCCGGCCGAGGCTCTGCTCGACGACCTCGACGACGACGAGCTGGTCCGCCGCGCTGCGGTGGCCACGCCCGACCGACCCTTCCAACTCGAGGCTGCCATCCGCCGCGGCATCGATATCGACCGCGTTCACAACGCCACCCGCGTCGACCGCTGGTTCCTCGACCAGATCGGCCTGATCGTCGAGGAGCGGGCCGAGCTCGCCTCGGTCGGCCTCGCGGGCATGACCAGGCGCCGGTGGAAGCGGGCCAAGCAGCTCGGCTTCTCCGACGCCCAGCTGGCGTACCTGTGGCGGGTCCCCGACGACGACGTCCGGGCGGCGCGCGTCGCAGCCGAGGTGCTGCCCACGTACAAGACCGTCGACACGTGCGGCGCCGAGTTCGAAGCGCGCACCCCGTACCACTACTCGGCCTGGGAGGACGAGGACGAGGTCCGCCGCGGCGACCGGCCCACGGTCGTGATTCTCGGCTCGGGCCCCAACCGCATCGGCCAGGGCATCGAGTTCGACTACTGCTGCGTGCACGCCAGCTTCGCCCTGCGCGACGCCGGCTTCGACACCGTGATGGTCAACTGCAACCCCGAGACCGTCTCCACCGATTACGACACGAGCGATCGCCTCTACTTCGAGCCCCTCACCCACGAGGACGTACTCAACGTCATCGAGGCCGAGCAGCCCGTGGCCGTGATCGTCAGCCTCGGTGGCCAGACCCCGCTGAAGCTGGCCGCGCGTCTCCCGCGTGAGCTCGTTGCGGGTACCAGTCCCGAGTCGATCGACCTGGCCGAAGACCGCGAGCGCTGGAACGCGCTGTGCGCGCGCCTCGAGATCCCCCAGCCCGCCGGCGGCACCGCGGTGACCACCGACGAGGCCCTGGCCATCGTCGAGCGCATCGGCTACCCGGCGCTCGTGCGCCCGTCCTACGTTCTTGGCGGGCGGGCCATGGAGATCGTCTACGACGACGAGGGCCTCCGCCGGGCGATGGCCGAGCTGGCGGGCTTCGGCTCCCTCGGCAAGGAGGGCGGTCTCTCAGCTGAGCGTCCGGTGCTGGTCGACCGCTTCCTCGAGGACGCCATCGAGGTCGATGTCGACGCCATTCGGGACGCGACCGGCGAGGTGGTGATCGGCGGCATCATGGAGCACGTCGAAGAGGCGGGCGTGCACTCAGGCGACAGTGCGTGCGTGATCCCGCCGCCGACGTTGCCCGCCTCGGTGATCGACGTGCTCGAGGGCTACACGCAGGCCATCGCCGACGCCCTCGATGTCCGCGGTCTCATCAACGTGCAGTATGCGGTGAAGGCGGGGCAGGTCTTCGTCATCGAGGCCAACCCCCGAGCTAGCCGCACCGTGCCGTTCGTAGCCAAGGCCACCGGTGTGCCGCTGGCCAAGGTGGCGGCCCGAGTCATGCTGGGAGCCACCCTCGAGGAGCTTCGAGCCGAGGGCATCCTGCGCCCGCCGGTCGAGGGTGGCCACGTGTCGGTCAAGGAAGCGGTGCTGCCCTTCAACAAGTTCCCCGATGTCGACACCGTGCTGGGCCCCG
>JAFAUA010000103.1 GCA_019243595.1 Acidimicrobiia bacterium | reverse complement strand
GGACTGGTGGCGATGGTGCCGATCTCGGTGCGCAGCGACGACCAGAAGGGCGCGATGGGCAACCGCGTGTCGTCGATGCTCACCGGGCTGGCCACCGACATCGAGGATCCCGTCGAGCGCCTGCACCTCATCTCGGCTGGCACGCGTCAGGCCAAGGACCAGGACAAGGCCATCGGCGCCGAGACGCTGACGGACTGGACCGAGTTCGCGGCTCCCGCCCTGGCTGCGCGCGCGGCCCGGCTCTACAGCAACACCAAGGTCGCCGACCGCATGCGGCGTCCGATGTTCAACGTCACGATCTCGAACGTTCCCGGTCCGCCGTTCCCGCTCTACTGCGCGGGCTCGCGGATGGTGGCGCTCTACCCGATGGGCCCCATCGGCGACGGGCTGGCGCTGAACATCACGGTGATGAGCTACATGGGCTCGATGTACTTCGGCCTGGTCGCCGGCCGCGACGCCGTCCCCGACCTCTGGGACCTCGCCCACGGGCTCAACCAGGCGCTCGACGAGCTCAAGAAGGCCGCCGACGCCGCAGGACGCTCCTGATAGGATCGCGTCCCTCGCGGACGTGGCTCAGTTGGTAGAGCACAACCTTGCCAAGGTTGGGGTCGCGGGTTCGAATCCCGTCGTCCGCTCCACGTAAAGCGCTGGTCCAGCGCCACCTCGATCTAGTCGCGAGAGTGGCGCGCCACGGCAGCCCGACCGTTCGGCGTCAGCCGGACGTTCGAGAAGTACGGCTCAGTCTCGCCCTTGGCCTTCTTGGCAGTGATCATCCGCCCGCGGCGCTCGGCGTCCGACAGGAGGTCGGCAACCTCCTGGGGCTCCAAGTCCATCGCTTTGGCGAGGGCGATGGTCTCGCACGGGTTGCACGCCTTGTCAGGGTCGCGGATTGATTCGTGGTCGCGGACCACCTTCAGGACATCGAGAACGTCGTCGTAGCGGGCCACGAGTCGAGACTAGGGGCGGAGGCCGGCCCGACGTCGCCGTTATCTGGGCGTCAAGACGCAGAACTCGTTGCCCTCGGGATCGGCCATGACAATCCAGTCGACATCGCCCTGCCCAACGTCGTTGCGTGTCGCTCCGAGCGCCAGGAGTCGATCGACCTCCGCCGCCTGATCACCGCCGGCGGGCGGAGCGATGTCGAGATGCAGCCGGTTCTTCGTGACCTTCGGCGGGGGATCGGGGCTCCAGGTGACCAACGGACCGGTGCCGTCCGGGTGCCGGATCGCGGTCTCGCCGTCCTGGTCCCAGACCAACGGCCACGCCAGCGCTTCGCTCCAGAAGTACCCGACCTCTGCTGACCCTTCGCAGTTGATCGCTCCGAGGCGGCCGCAGCCGGCAAGGAAGGAGTTGTCCGGTTCGATGACGCAGAATTCGTTGCCTTCGGGGTCGGCAAGAACGACGTGGGGTTCGTCGGCGCCCTGACCGATGTCGATGTGTGATGCGCCGAGCGCCAGCAATGTCTCGACAGTCTCGGTCTGGTCGTCGGCTGTTCGTGTCGTCAGATCGAGATGGATGCGGTTCTGGCCCGTCTTCGGTTCGGGGACCGACGCGAAGTCGATGCGGAACCGAGTGCCGTCGGTCGGCAGCAGGCTGACCACATCACCGGCCGCCTGCACATCCCAGAGAAGGGCCCCGGCCCAGAAGCGCGCGAGGCCGAGCGGATCGTGGGCATCGAACGCGAGGGCGACGAGTCGCGAGCTCATCCCGGTGTGGATCCGAGGTCGCCCACGCTGGCACCGTAACTCTGCGTGCAGTTCGGACCGTCTGACGACACCTAATGCGCAGAGACGTGGGAGGGGTCGGCTAGTCAGCCCTTGTACACGTGCGGCATCAGGGCGTTGGGCGGGATGACGCCGAGCTTGCCGGCGCGGTAGTCGTCCATCGCCTGCTGGAGCTCCTCACGCGTGTTCATCACGAACGGGCCGTAATGGGCCACGGGCTCGCGGATGGGGCGGCCACCGAGGACGATGACTTCGAGGGGCTCCTGTCCGTCGGCTGCGCGCACGCTGATGCGGTCGCCGGGGCCGAAGACGGCCAGCTGTCCGCCCTCGACGGGGCGGCCTTCGGCGCCGACGCTTCCCCGGCCCGACAGCACGTAGACGAGGGCGTTGAAGTCGGGCCGCCACGGCAGCGAGAGCTGAGCGCCGGGCGACACGGTGGTGTGTACGAAAGCGATCGGCGTGTGGGTGTCGCCAGGGCCCCGCTGATCGGCGACTTCACCGGCGACGACGCGCACCAACGCGCCGCCGTCGGGCGACGAGAGCAGCGCGACCTGCTCACCCTCGAGGCTCTGGTACCGCGGCGCGGTCATCTTGTCCTTCGCCGGGAGGTTCACCCAGAGCTGGAGCCCATGGAACAGCCCACCGCTCACCACCAGCGCCTCGGGCGGCGTCTCGATATGGAGGATGCCGCCGCCGGCCGTCATCCACTGGGTGGCGCCGTCGGTGATGATGCCGCCGCCGCCGTGGGAGTCCTGGTGCTGGAAGGTGCCGTCGATCATGTAGGTGACGGTCTCGAACCCCCGGTGCGGATGCCAGTTCGTGCCTCGCGGCTCGCCGGGCCCGTAGTCGACCGACCCCATCTGGTCCATATGGACGAAGGGGTCGAGCTCGTCGGTGGGCACGCCGGCGAAGGCGCGGCGGACGGGGAAGCCCTCGCCTTCGAAGCCGGTGGGAGCCGTCGTCACGCGCTTCACCGGCCGCTCGGTCTCGTCCGGCCCCGCGTCGGGCAGGCGGGGCAGGGTCAGGGTGTCAGCGGTGACTGCAGGCATGGCACGCTCCAGATAGTTGCAGAATCAAGGATCTCCCTCTCCAACACCGCATCGGCCGCCTCAATTCCGACGCTAGGACCTCCCGCAGCACCTCCGGTTGCCCTACGATTCTGTTGTACCCACGCACTCCCACGACGCCGCTCCGCACAGCACCTCTGACCAGGACGAGTTCCTGGCCGCCGTGCTCTCGTCCTCCGACGACGCCATCTTCGGCGTCGACCACTTGGGCGCGGTCACCCGCTGGAACCGCGGCGCCCGCCGCCTCTACGGCTACGACGAGGCGGCGGCCGTGGGAATGCCGGTGTCGGCCCTGTTCGCCGATCACCGCCGCATCGACGGCCAGGCCCTCATCGCTCGCGTCCTGCACGGTGAGCGCGTCGAGCGGGCCGAGACCGACGCTCGCCGCAGGGACGGCCTCGTCGTCCCGGTCTGGATGACGTTGACGCCGCTGGCTGGTGGCGGAGCCGTTGCGGTCGTCCGCGACGTCAGTGAGCAGAAGCTGGCCGCCGAGACCCTCGCCGAGAGCGAGGAGCGTCTGCGCGAGAGCGAGGTGCTCGCCCACACGGGCGCGTGGCTGTGGGACGGGAGCCGCCTCGTGCAGTGGTCGGATGGCATGTACCAGATCCACGGGATCGACCCCCTGCGGTTCGATGGCAGTCTCGAGGGCCACTTCGCCAGCGTGTCAGACCACGACCGCCGCGCCGCCGAGGGCCAGTTGCTCGACGCCTACCGGGCGGGCCGTTCGTTCGAGACCGAGTACCGCGTCCGGCGCCCCGATGGCGTCGACGTCTGGGTCTACGTGCGCGGCCAGCCCATCCTCGACGCCTTCGGGCGTCCCCAGGGGATGACCGGGATCTACCAGAACGTGTCGGAGCGCCGCCGCGCCGAGCAGGACCGGCAGTTGCTCAGCGAGGCGCAGCTGCGACAGATGCAGGCACGCGAGATCAACGACGAGATCGTGCAGCGTCTGGTCGTGGCCCAGTTGGCGTTCGAACTGGGCCAGCACGAACAGGCCCACGATGCGCTCGAGAGCACGCTCGAGACCGCTCGCCGTTTGGTGACGGGCCTGCTTGGCGACGGTCCGATCGAGCCAGGAAGCCTGCGACGCTCGGCGGGCGCTACTTCGAACTGACAACGACCTCGCGCGAAAGAACTACAGCGCGGGCAGGGCGCCGTGCGCGAGCAGCACGGTGATCTCCTCGGGCGGCGCCGGGCGGGCGAAGTAGTAGCCCTGGGCGCCGTCGCAGCCGAGGTCGGCGAGCGTTGCCGCCTGCTGGGGCGACTCGACACCCTCGGCGACCGCCTCGAGCCCCAGGGCGTGAGCCATGTCGACGGCCGCCGCGAGGATCGCGCGCGCTTGGGTCTGCGGCTGCTCGAGCCCGTCGACGAAGGTCTTGTCGATCTTCAGCGTGTCGATCGGGAAGCGCTGCAGGTAGGCGAGCGATGAATACCCGACGCCGAAGTCGTCGACGGCCAGGCTGACGCCGAGCACCTTCAGGCCCAGCAGCGCCTCGAGGTAGAACTCGGCGTCGGCCATGATCACCGTCTCGGTGATCTCCAGGCAGACGCTCTTGGGATCGAGCCGCGTCTCGGTGAGTACTTGGTGGACGGTTTCGATCAGCTCGACCTTTCCCAACTGCCGGGCGGACACGTTGACGTTCACCTTCAACGGCAGATCCGGGAACTCGGCGCGCCACTCGGCGAGCTGGCGGCACGCCTCGTCGAGCACCCAGCCCCCGAGGGGCACGATCAGCTGGGTCTCTTCGGCGGCGTGGATGAAGTGACCGGGCGCGAGGAGTCCACGGGTTGGATGCTGCCAACGAATGAGGGCCTCGAGCCCGACGATGCGCCCGTCGGCGAGGGAGACCTGCGGCTGGTAGTGGAGACGGAACTCGCTGCGCGGCAGCGCCCGGCGCAGGTCCGTGGCCAGCTGTAGCCGTTCGGCGACCTTGTGGTGCATCGATGTGTCGAAGACCTCGTGGCGGGCGCGGCCCTGCTCCTTGGCCCGGTACATGGCGGCGTCGGCGTCGCGCAGGAGATTCTCGGGTCGCTCGTCGGGGGACCGTGCGAAGGCGATGCCGACGCTGGCGGTGAGGTCGAGCTCGCCGCCAGTCGCTAGCTCGACAGGCTGGGCGACGAGCTCGGCGACCCGGTTGGCGACCTGGATCGCCTCCTCCTCGGACTTCACGTTCTCGCAGAGGATCGTGAACTCGTCGCCACCGAAGCGGCCGACCGTGTCGGTCGGGCGGAGGCCGCGGCGGAGACGCTCGGCCACGCG
>JAFAUA010000093.1 GCA_019243595.1 Acidimicrobiia bacterium | reverse complement strand
TGCTCGCCACAGCGCGCAGCTCGAGATCGCCGTCGCCGTCAAGAATCCCGACAGCGGTCTCCGCTGGCTCGATCTCTCGATGTCGGCCGTGTCCCGGCGGTCCGAGGCCGACGACGCAGCGGTCATCGTTGCTCGCGACGTCACGGCGGCGAGGGAGCTGGAGAGACGCAGCAGGACTTCGTGGCGACCGTCAGCCACGAGCTGCGCACGCCCCTCACACCGCTGAAGGGTTTCCTCGGCACGTTCCTCAGGGCGGACTTCGATCCCAGCTCCGTCGATCTCCGCGACATCCACGAGCGCATGCTCGGTCAGGTCCATCGCCTCGAGCGTCTCGTCGAGGACCTGCTCACGACGTCGCAGGTCGACCGCGGCCAGTTCGTCGTCGCTCCCGCCGACGTCGTCATCGACAGCGTCGTCGAGAAGGCCCTCGAGGACTACACCCGGCCGACGACTCTTCACCGCGGTGGGCCGGCCGCCGTCGCCGTCGCCGACGCCGGGGCGCGTCGAACAGATCTTGAGCAACCTGCTCTTGAACGCCGACAAGTACTCGCCGCTCGGCAGCCCGGTCACGGTGAACGTCGAGCGGGTGATCGGCGACGCGGGCGACGAGGTCCGTGTGCGCGTGACCGACTGCGGCGGCGGGATTCCCAAGAACCAGCAGGACGTGGTTTTCGAACGCTTCCGTCGCCTCGGCGATCACATGACGCGGCGGCGCGGTGGCAGCGGCCTCGGCCTCTACATCTCGCGCCGGCTGGTCGAAGCCATGGGTGGCCGCATCTGGGTCGAGGACCCACGGCCGGACGAAGGGGCCACATTCGTGTTCGCGCTCCCGGCGTCGGCCCATGCGCCGGCTCTGCGCAGCGTCGACGCCCTCGCCGGCTAGACGCCACCTCCCGCCCGTCGCGGAATTGCGACCAGGTGGTCATCCGCGACAACCTTTGAGTGAATAGGGGCTTTTGAGGAGTCCAGGAGCTCAGGGGGGTCCGGATGCGGAGGCTGGCGATCCTGGTGCCGGTGCTCGCCGCTTTGACGGCGTTGGCCGGCGGCGTGCCCGCGCACTCGGCGGGTATCGATCCTTCGAAGGGCGGCAGCTTCGCGGCGCCGTTCGAGGAGCCCGGCCCGCGGTGCGTCACGACCGCGGATGGGAAGCAGGTGTGCAAGCCGGCGGGCTCGGCGTCGATCGTGCTCGCCAACGGCCGAATTCTGTACTGGAACAACCTCGAAGGCACCGAGAACATCAAGCTCAACACGGTCGCCGAGGCGGGGAACGCAGCTGAGAACTCTCAGAGCCGGGTGCTGACGCTCGGATCCGCCGGGCCGAGCTGGTCGACACCGTCGCCGTCCGACGGCGGCGCCAAGGACCAGGCCCAGTACCTCATCCCGGGGGTCACCGGCAGCGCCGCCCAGGATCCCAACCACGGCAACGACGGCGACCTGTTCTGCTCGGACCAGGTCCAGCTCGCCGACGGCTCGATCCTCGATACGGGCGGTACCAACTGGTACGAGGAGCCGCAGCTGCCCGGCGGTCAGTTCGGCGTCGCCGAGCTCCAGGGTGTGAAGGAAGCCCGCATCTTCCACCCCGACAGCCAGACCTGGACGCCCACCGGCAGCATGAACTTCGGCCGCTGGTACCCGGCGCTGGTGACGCTGCCCGACGGGAAGGTGTTCGTCGCGAGCGGCGTGACCAAGCTGCTGAAGCCGATCTACCCGGACCGGCCCGGCGACTCGGGCACCAACGTCGAGCAGACCGAGACCTACGACCCGGCGACGGGGAAGTGGTCGGACAACGGCGCGGCCGCGAAGCGCGCGCTCCCACTCTTCCCGCGGCTGCACCTGCTGCCGGACGGCAAGGTGTACTACGACGCTGCCGGCCAGGTGTTCAACCCCTTCGGCCAGGCCTATGACGAGGCGCTGTGGAACGTGGCCGGCGTGTACGACCCCGGCGCCAAGGCGTGGAAGGACCTCGGCATCCCGGGCATCGGCACGGCGGCCCCCGGTTTCCGAGGCTCGACGTTCTCGATCATGCTCCCGCTCTCGCCGCCGTACACGAGCGCGTCGTTCCTGACCGCCGGTGGCGAGCTGTTTCCGACCCCGGGGAGCTACTTCGCCCTGCCGTTCAGCACGATCAACACCGTCGACACGGCCAAGGGCGACGCCCTGAGCACCAAGCAGACCGGAAGCCTGGCCGAGGGACGCTGGTACTCGACCGCCGTGCAGTTGCCTGACGGCACCGTCGCCGCCTTCTCGGGCGCCGACCGCGACGAAGTCGAGAGCCCGGGCACGGAAATCCCGGTGAAGACGCCGGAGATCTTCGACCCGGCGACCAACACATGGACGCCGGCCGCCGGGCAGTCGCATCCGCGCAGCTACCACAACACGGCCGTGCTCCTGCCGGACGGACGCGTGCTCGTCGGTGGGCATGCGCCGATCCCGACGCTGTACACGAAGAACCTCGACCTTCCCGGTCCGTTCACACCGAACCACCGCGACCCGTCGTTCGAGATCTTCAGCCCGCCGTATCTCTTCCGCGGCCCCCGCCCGACGATCACCCACGCTGACGACTCGATTGCCTACGGCCGCGACATCACGGTGGCGACGCCTGACGCCGCTGACATCGACCACGCCGTCCTGGTGCGCAATACGGCACTGACACATCTCGTCGACGGCGACCAGCGCAGCGTGATCCTGCCGGTGACCCACCGCAGCAACGGCGAGATCAAGGTGGCGGCGCCGCCCAATGCGGCGGTCGCTCCGGCCGGGCCCTACATGCTCTTCCTCGACCGGAAGAACGACAAGGGCCAGATGGTGCCGTCGGTCGCGGCCCAGGTGTTCGTCGGGGCGCCGGTTCCGGCGTGGGTCGAGGCGTCCGCGGGCCGGCCTGCGACCGTGCTGGGTGCGTCACAGGTGCGACCCGACCCGGCGCCGCATGCCGTGCCGGCACCCGCATCCGCCCCCGCCGCCTCGCTCGCCGAGACCGGTCGTGAGTCCGACCTTCCCAAGGGCGTCGTGCTTCTCGCCGCGGGCGCAGTTGGCGTCATGTGGCGCCGCCGCGTCCGAGGGCGAGCACGCGGCCCCGGGTAGACTCCGTTGCAAGCCGAAGAGGAGGCCTTCGTTCGATGAAGAGGATCCTTCCTGTCGAGGAGTTGGCGCGGGACACGCGGTTCCAGCGCATCAACATCGAGGAGGTCGTCTTCGATCCTCGTAACGCTGTGCGCGACGACCGCTCGCAGCGGAACACCTTCAAGCCGACCGACCCGGAGGCGCCCGACGCATCGCGTCAGCTGATGCACGGCATCTTTGTGGGTGAGATCCAGGCACTCGAGGGCGCCGGACGCACGTGCTGGGACTTCGACACCGGCACCGGCCGCGAAGAAGCACCCTTCGAGCTCAAGCTCGACATGGCTCGCCAGTGCTGGGACGAGTCCCGCCACGTCGAGATCTCCGTGAAGCTCACCGAGCACATGGGTACCGAGATCGGCGAGTTCGCCGAGCAGACCATGCTCTATGAGGCCGCGTGCAACCCCGATCCCGTGCTGCGTCTCACGGGCGTGAACCGGGCCCTCGAGGGTCTGGCCATTGACGTGTTCAACACCATGCGCGACTTCGGCTTGGCCACAGGCGATCCCGTCCTCGAGTTCTGCGAGGACTGGATGCTGGCCGACGAGGTGACCCACGTGAAGATGGGTTCCGACTGGCTGCGCCGGTTGACGGCCAAGGACCCCGAGCGTCAGAAGGCGGCCCTCGACTTTCAGCGGGCCGTCGACCACCTGTTCAGCTTCGGCGGGTTGCGGGGCGACGACGAAGAGAACCCCATCCACCTGGCCAAGAAGTTCCGCAGGCTGGCCGGTTTCACCGACGACGAGATCACCGAGCTCGTCGACGTGGCCGCCCAGGCCTTCGCCGAGGCCCAGGCCCGTTCGGCCGCGGCCGCCGGCGAGCCCGCGGCCGCTGCCTCCTGACTTCCTGACGCATCCTGGTTCTCGGCACACTTCTCCAGGTCCACAAGGCCTGGGCCTGGTTCGTCATCATCGGCAACGGCTTGGCCGGGGCGTGGGCCCTGGCGGCCAACTCCTGGCCCAGCTTCCGCACGAGAGCGCTGTGGTGGTTCACCGCCTTCGCCGAGCTGGCCGTCTTCGTGCAGGTCGGCCTCGGGGTTGGGCTGGTCGCCGGCCAGCACATCAAGGCCCCGCAGTTCCACATGTTCTATGGGTTCGTGGCGATCATCGCCGTCGGCATCATCTACTCCTACCGAGCACAGCTGCGGCACCGGCTGTACCTGCTCTATGGCCTCGGTGGGTTGTTCGTGATGGGGCTTGGGATACGGGCGCTCTTGGTGGGACGGACCTAGATGGCTCCATGCATTCGACATGACTGAGCGCATCAGGTTGGTCGTGCTCTTCGGAGGCCGCTCGGCCGAGCACGAGGTGTCGTGCACCACGGCCGTTAACGTGCTGCAGGCGTTGGACCCGGCGCGCTACGACGTCGTGCCCGTCGGGGTCACCCACGAAGGCCGATGGGTCCTGGCCGAGGAGGCCGCGAAGCTGTTGGCGTCGGGCGGGCCGGCCGCCCTGCCGTCAGCGCTGGCCGCCGAGGGTCCGGTCCTCGAGCCGCTGGCGACGGTCGCCGAGGAGCCGGCGACGCGCACGGTGGTGCTCCCGCTGCTCCACGGGCCGTTCGGTGAGGACGGCACCGTCCAGGGCCTCCTCGAGCTGGCCGGCGTGCCCTACGTCGGCAGCGGCGTGCTCGGGTCGGCGGCCGCCATGGACAAGATCACCGCCAAGCACTTGGCGGCAGCGGCCGGGTTGCCGCAGGGCAAATGGCTGTGGTTCCGCGATGGGGAGCTACCCGACGACCTCGCCGAAAGGGTGTTCGGCGAACTCGGTCGGCCGGTGTTCGTGAAGCCGTCGAATCTGGGGTCGTCGGTCGGCGTCACGAAGGCCCACGACGGTGGGGAACTGGTCGCCGCACTCGAGTTGGCGTTCTCCTACGACGAATTTGCCGTTGTCGAAGAGGCCATCGTCGGCCGGGAGATCGAGGTGGGCGTGCTCGGCGATCCACCCGAGGCGTCGGTGCCAGGCGAGATCCGGCCCAGCCGCGATTTCTACGACTACGAGGACAAGTACCTGGTCGACGGGGCCGAGCTTCTGGTCCCCGCCCCGCTCTCGACCGATGAGACCGCGACGGTCCGAGGGCTGGGAATTTCGGCCTTCTCCGCTGTGCGGGCCGAGGCCATGGCCCGCGTCGACTTCTTCTACGAGGAGGGCGGCCGCGGGTTCCTCTTGAACGAGGTCAACACCATCCCTGGGTTCACGCCGATCTCGATGTACCCAAAGGTGTGGGAGGCGTCGGGCGTCCCCTATGCCGAGCTCATCGACCGCCTGGTCCAGCTGGCCGTCGATCGCCACGGGCGTCGGTCGAGCCGAATCGGACGGCGGCGGGAGCTCGGGCCCTGAGTCCACAGCGCCCGGCGTCCATTTCCACACCTTTTCCCTCCTTGTGCTCCACAGGCTCGATGGCCGATGGTGAAGACCTCCAGCACAGGGGGCGCGCCGATGATTGTTGCGGGGACCGAGCTTGCAGGTGAGCTACGGCGGCGACGGCTGGGCCGGCACGAGCTGCGCGAGAGCCTGAGCCGGACCTCGGCGTCTGCCTGGGTGCCCGGCGCTCACCTCAACGAGGCCCCGAGCGAGCTCCTGATGCTGGCCGCACTCTCGCTGGCCGACGCCGTCGCCAGCCCCATGCAGTCGGGACCGACCCCGCTCGGCCTGGGAACCGCTAGAGGTGCACCACTGGGCAGGTGAGGGTCCGGGTGATGCCGTCGATCAGCTGGACCCGGCTGACGACCATCTTCCCGAGGTCGTCGACCGAGTCCGACTCGGCCCTGACGATCACGTCGTAGGGGCCGGTGACGTCCTCGGCGGAGACGACGCCGTCGATCTTGGAGACTTCGTCGGCCACCTGGGCCGCCTTGCCGACTTCGGTTTGAATCAGCACGTAGGCGCTGACCGTCATCCGTTTCTCCTCCCGCGCCGCGGTTGAGGCATCGTAGGCGAATGCCTGGAGACAGGTTCGCCGATCGCACGGAGGCGGGACGGCTCCTGGGTGAGGACCTGCGGGCGCGCGGGATCGGCGGCGAGGACACCGTCGTGCTTGGGGTCCCGCGGGGTGGCGTCGTCACCGCCGCCCAGGTCGCCGAGGTTCTCGGAGCGCCGCTCGACGTCGCCCTGGCCCGCAAGGTTGGCGCGCCCGGCAACCCCGAACTGGCTATCGGAGCCGTCGGGCCCGACGGGTCGGCGGTGATCGACGAAGACCTCGCCCGGCGGGTCGGGGCGACCGCCGAATGGCTGACCCAAGCCACGGCCCGCGAGCGGCACGAGGTCGCCGAGCGCCAGCAACGCTTCCGCGGTGGCCGCCCGCCCCTCGACGTCACCGGGCGACAGGTCATCGTCGTCGACGACGGCGTTGCCACCGGCAGCACCGCCATCGCCGTCGGCCGCTGGCTGGCCGGCGCCGGCGCCGCCCGCCGGATCCTCGCCGTCCCGGTCGCGCCACCGCAGACCGTCCGACGGTTGACCGAGGCCTACGACGACGTCGTCGTCCTCGCCGCGCCACCCGCCTTCTTCGCCGTCGGCGAGTTCTACACCGACTTCCGCCAAGTCACCGACGACGAAGTCCGCCAACTCCTACGTTCTGGTGACGATTGACGGCGGATATGGCCGTCGATCGTCACCAGAACGAGCGACCTAGGTGTCGGTGAGGTCGATGCGCCAGTAGTCGGTGGCGTCGCCGCGGCGGAGGGCGGCGCGCAGCAAGCCCTCGGCGCGGGAGACGTCCTCGCCGGGGTGGAGATAGCGGATCCGGGCGAGCGCGTCTTCGAGCGCTTCGCGCCGTCGGTTCGACAGCGCGAGCAGCTCGACAACGACCTCGTCGGCGTCCGCGCTCTCGAGAGCCGCACCCAGGTGCACCGCGTGATCGAAGAGAACGTCGCTCGACTCCCCAGCCACTACGGCGCACGATGACACACCCGTTGCGTGTCTGTCGACCGCGCGAATGTGACTAAAGGGAAAATGACCCCACCGGGCTATTGCGGCGTCTGCGTAAGCGGCGCAGTCTGAGGCAGGCGTGGGGCTTGAACCAACCAGGCCTTTCGACGACGGGGGGCGTGGGATTGGCGGTTCGAGGCCTACGGCACGGCGGAAGTACCTCCGGCGCGAGCGCCGCACCTCCCGCTGTCGACTACGAAAAGGTCGTCGCAGAGGCCGAGGCGCGCATCAAGGTGACCGAGAAGCGCCTGCAACTGCTCGCTGACAACGCCCAGGACTTCATCTTCAGCTACCGCCTACCGCCGGGTCGGGGGTTCGACTACGTCAGCCCCGCGTGTGAGGCGATCACCGGCTACACGCCGGCCGAGCTCTACGCCGACCCCGAGTTGATCTTCGAGATGCTCGAGCCGCAGTACGTCGAGATGATGCAGGGCCTCGACAACTCCAACCTCAGCCAGGGTTGGGAGCTGCGCATGCGGCGCAAGAACGGCTCGACGGTCTGGGTGGAGCAGCGCCTGAGCCTCGTGCGCGACGAAGACGGTCGCATCGTCTCGGTCGAGGGCATCGCCCGTGACGTCAGCGAGCGCAAGGCCGCCGAGGAACGACTCGAACGCCAAGCCCTGCACGACGAGCTGACCGCGTTGCCGAATCGCCGACTCTTGCGCGACCGCATCAGCCAGGCGCTCGCTCGCGCCGTGCGCGACGGCTGCCTCGTCGCCGTCGTCTTCCTCGACCTCGACCGGTTCAAGCTCATCAACGACAGCTGGGGCCACGCCGAAGGCGACAAGGTCCTCGTCGCCATCGCCGAACGCCTGCGCAGCGTCGTGCGGGGGAGCGACACCGTGGCGCGCTTCGGCGGCGACGAGTTCGTCGTCGTCCGCGAGGGCATCAGCTCGGGCGACGATGTCTCGGTCTTCCTCGACCGGCTGGCACGCGAGGTGCAGCGCAAGATCGTGCTCGGCAACAACGACCTCGTGATCAACGCCAGCATCGGCGTCGCCCTCGGCGGTGCCGGCGATACGCCCGAGGGTCTCCTGCGCGACGCGGACGCCGCCATGTACAAGGCCAAGGCCGAAGGGCAGTCGCGCGCCGAGATCGCCACCAAGGCCGTGCACTCCGAAGTGACCAACCGGTTCAGCACCGAGTTGGCGCTGCGCCGTTCGATCGCGCGCGACGAGTTCGACGTGATGTACCAGCCGGTGCTCGCCATCGATGGACGCTCGCTCGTCGGCGTGGAAGCGCTCGTGCGCTGGCGGCGCCCCGACCATGGCCTCGTCGAGCCCGACTCCTTCATCGGCATCGCCGAGGACACCGGCCTCATCCGGCCTCTCGGCGCGTGGGTGATGCACCAGGCCTGCCGACAGCTGCAGCACTGGAGTCGTGTGGGGGTGCGGGGAGGCGTCGTGTCGGTGAACCTCTCAGGCCGGCAGCTCTCGTCGCCCGATCTGGTCGGGAACGTGCTCGGTGCCATGGCCGCGGCGCGCATCGATCCCAGCCAGCTCAGTTTCGAGATCACCGAGTCGGTTCTGATGGAAGACGTCGACCGCTCCATCCAGATCTTGCGCAGCCTCAAGGACATCGGCGTCGGCCTCACCATCGACGACTTCGGCACTGGCTACTCGTCGCTCTCCTATCTCGAACGCTTCCCGGTCGACGGCCTGAAGATCGACCGCAGCTTCGTCTCGCGCCTCGGCACCAACGCGGCCGACGGGGCGATCGTGGCGGCCGTGCTCGCCCTCGGCCACGCGCTCGACCTCACCGTGACGGCCGAAGGCGTCGAGACCGTCGAGCAACTCCAGATCCTGGCCGACCTCGGCTGTGACGCGGCCCAGGGCTACCTGTTCGCGCGGCCGCTCCCTCCGAGCGACTTCCCGGCCTTCGCTACTGCCGAAAAAGCGCTCGCCGCTCTGAACTAGGAGTAGCGGGCCGCCGGGGTGCCTGGCGGGTTCGTCACACCGGACTTGGCGTCGGGGTTGGGCACGAGCACTTCGCCCTCGAGTCCCTCAGGGTCGCGGAAGAAGACGCTGAGAACGGGCCCGAAGTCGGTGACGAAGCCGTCCGTCGCGCCGCACGCCATCAGCCGCTCGCGCAACAGCTCGAAGTTCTCGAGGGACGAGGCGCGCAACCCGAAGTGGTCGATGCGCCCGCGGCCGAACATCGGTGTCTGGCGGGCCGCCTCCTCGTTGCCCTCGATTTGGAAGACGTTGAACTCGGTGTGCGGCCCGAGACGAAGGAAGGTGAGCGATACGCCCTCACCGTGGGGCGGGGAGGTGACGCCTTCGACCTCGGCGTCGAAGATCTCGCCGTACCAGTCGCAGAGGCGCTTGGCGTCCTTGGTGAGGATTGCGATGTGATCGACGCCGTCGAGAAGCATGGCGTCAGTCGGAGAGACGCTTCTCCAGGGCCGCGAGCTGGTCGCGCAGCTCGTGGGGGAGGTGGTCGCCGAGGAAGGCGAAGTGCTCCTCGATCGACGGGACCTCGGCGCGCCACTCGTCGGGGTCGACCTTGCGCAGCTCGGCGACGGCCTCAGCGGACAGGCCCAATCCGTCGAGGTCGAGGTCGTCGGCCGACGGGACGTAGCCGATCGCCGTCTTGTTGGCGCCGCCCTTGCCGTTGACCCGGTTGAAGACCCACTCGAGCACGCGGCTGTTCTCGCCGAAGCCGGGCCAGAGGAACTTGCCGTCGGGGCCCTTGCGGAACCAGT
>JAFAUA010000040.1 GCA_019243595.1 Acidimicrobiia bacterium | reverse complement strand
GCCCACGGCCCTCGTCGCCGCCTATCTTGCCGGCGCCGGCGCCGCCCTCGTCGTCCACCGCCATCAGCGGCCGACCAAGCTGTGCTTCAACCTCGCCCACTTCGCCCTGGGCGCGGTGCTGGCCGAGGTCGTGTTCCACGGCCTGGTTGGCCACGGCGGGACGCCGCACGACGTCGGCACCGGCACGTGGCTCCCGCTCGTCGCGGCCGCCTTCATGAGCGCCCTGGTCGGCGTCGTCGCGGTCCAGACGGTGATCGGACTGAGCCAGGGACACCTCCCCGACGGCGACGTCGAAGAGGTCGCCGTGCTGGGCGGTGTGGCGACGGTCGTCAACGCCAGCCTCGGCATCGTCGCCGTCAGCCTGGCGTGGGACCACCCGGCCAACGCGTGGGCCCTCGCCGTGCCGCTGGTGATCGTCGTCGTCGCCTACCGCGCCTACCTGGCCGAGCGCGACAAGCGCACCGGGCTGCAGTTCCTCTACCAGTCGGCCCAACTCCTCCAGGGCACCCAGGACGTCGCCGACGCCACGACCTGGCTCCTCGTCCAGACCTGCGCCATGTTCCGCGCCGAGCTGGCCGAGCTCGTGCTCTTTCCAGGCGGCGACGGCAGCCGGGCCTTGCGCGCCTCGGTCGACGTCGAGGGCAACGTGCAGCGCCTCGGTCGCGGCCAGCTCGACGCCGCCGAGCTGGTGCTGGCCAGCCTGGCGTCGGATCGCCGGGGTGTGTTCGTGCACGGGGGCCGGGCCGTGACCAAGCGCCGCCGGGTCGCGAGTAACCGCACGCCGGTCGACGGCATGGTCGCCACCCTCGACAACGACAGCGCCATCATCGGCATGTTGCGCGTGGTGCACCGCCTCGACACCGTCAGCGCCTTCGATCACGACGAGCTGCGTCTGCTGCAGACGCTCGCCAACCATGTCGCCACCGCACTGGCCAACGGTCAGCTCGAGCAGTCGCTCAGGGAGCTGCGGGCCCAGGAGAAGGAGCTGCGCCACCAGGCCCTGCACGACCCGCTCACCGGTCTCGCCAACCGCTCCCTGTTCGCCGAGCGCCTACGCGAAGCGGTCGACGACGACGACAGCGCCACCGCCGTCGTGTTCATCGACCTCGACGACTTCAAGATCGTCAACGACTCCTTCGGCCATCCCGCTGGCGACGAGGTGCTGCGCCAGACCGCGGCGCGCATCCGCGACTGCCTGCGGCCCTCGGACACCGCGGCGCGCCTCGGTGGCGATGAGTTCGCGGTGCTGTTGCGTGAGGTCCCTGACGGCGAGCGGGCCATGGCGGTGGCCGAGCGCATCAGGGACGCCGTCGAGGCGCCGGTGGCGGCCGGCGCCCACATCATCGTCGTCGGGGCCAGCCTCGGCGTCTCGCTGGGCACGGCGGGGGAGGCGCGCATCGACGACATGCTCGAGCGCGCCGACGCCGCCATGTACAGGGTCAAGGCCTCCGGCAAGGGGGCCGTACAACTCGTCGAAACAGGGCGGGGCTAACCGGGGGGAGTGGACGAGGTATGGATCACCAGCGAACAGCAGTCATGGCGCACGGGCTCTTGGGCTCGGTCAGCTTCGTGATGGAGGCGGCCCACCGCCTCGCCGACGACTGGGACGAGGCCGACGCCGGCCAGCAGCTCCTGCTCCAGAAGCTGCACGAGCACGCCAACCACATCGGCGACGTGCTCCACGCGCTCGTGCGGGGCCTGCCCGTCGACGCCTGACCGAGAGAGGCGTACGCTGCAGGCGTGCACCTCGCGGTGGCGATGGACTTCGCAGGATCGGGCGTGAACATTCCGGCGATCCAGCTGGCCGGCTTCTTCGCCTTCCTGCTCTTCATGGTGTTCGCCGCGCTGTACTTCAACCTGCGCAACGGCCACGAGTACGTCGACGAGCACTGGGGCGAGGGCGACATCGACGACGAGGAGTGGGGCTACTCACTCGCCGCCGCCAAGGCCGCGACGCGCCGCCGCCTCGCCGACCTGGCCAACCGCGCCGACGCGTAGCACCTAGAGTCAGCGCGGCATGAGCCGCGTCGTCCTCGTCGGGCTCTGGGTGCTGGCCATCGGCGTCGGCGTTGTCGCCGTCGTCAAGAACATGGGCGACGGAGGGCCGGGCACGAACGGTCGACGGGCGGCGGCTACCACGCCGTCGAGCGGAGGCGCACCGACGACGACGGTGTTGGCGCCCGACCCGACCATGGCACCGACCCCGACGGTCCTCACGCAGAACGACGTCTTGGACCGCCTCGACGGTGTCGCCCCGACGGGGCCGACGCGGTGGGATGACTTCGCGGTCTACAACCAGAGCCCTGGTGTCGACGTCGCGGTCGCTCCCGCCGTCGACGGTTCGGGGGCGATGGCGTTCTTCGCCCTCGACAGCGATGAAGCGGCCCAGGCCTTCGCCGGCTCACCGCCGCTTCACCTGGCGGGGATCGGGGATTACAACGCGATCAGCCCCGTGCCGCCCGCGCCGGGGCTGCCGGCAGGAAGCGAGGCGTTCGACCTGCGGACCAGTACGGGCGGCGGAGCGACGCATTCGAGCGGTGCGCTCGTGGTCGAAGCCCTCGACAACTTCGCCCTCGTGACCGTTTCGTGGACGACGTCGCCTGGTGGCGTCTCGGCGGCGACGATGGGGAGGGCGGCGGCCGAGGCGACCGAAGCGCTCGCCTACTGGTCGGCGATTCCCAAGTAGGCCCGGGTCCCTCGGTTAACAGTCGATAAGGTGGGCACTAGCGGGACGCAAAGTGTTGTCTGCCGCAGGTCGAAGCGAGCGCGGCTCACCTAGGGTCGACCCGACGCCGGCGGCGCCGCCCTGGCTCGCGCAACTCCAACGCATGGTTTGGCCTCCAGACAAGCCGAGCGCGCCTCGGATCATCCTCCGTCTCGCCGCGGGAATCGCCCTCGTTCTCGTGGTCGTTGCCGCGGCGCGCGGTGACCTCGTCGCCGCTGGTGTCGCGTTGTCCGGGCTCGCTGCGGTGTGGGCCCTGCTACGCCGGCGATCACCCTCACGCCCTCGCCGGGCGCTGGCGGGACTCATTGTCGGAGTCACGGCGGTGGCCGTGGCCGCCGCCCTTGTCCTTCCGACCTACCGCGGCGCCGCGCCTCCGCTCGTCGTCGTGCACGATCCGCCGCCCACGACGAAGACCGCGACCGCCACGTCGCACGCGGAAGGGGACACGACCAACGGCTTCGAGGCCATGGGCTTCGTGGCTTCTGACAACGAGGACTCCTGGGCCGGCGTTGACCGCGACGCGCCGCGGTTGTCGGTGCTCGCGGCGACAGGTGTCGCGCTCGGACGCCACGCAGGCAGCATCGAGGTGAGCCCCGCGTCGGACGCCCTTGTACGCGCCCACATGAACGGGGCGGTCGGTCTCGCCGTGGTGTCCAACTACGACGGTTCCAACTTCAACGGCGACCGAGCGGCGGCGATGGTGGACGACCCCGCGGCCCGCCGCCGCTTCGTGTCCGCACTCACCGGGGAGGTGGCCCGGCGGGGCTGGGACGGGGTTGTCCTCGACTTCGAGAGCCTGCCGCCGGCGGTCCGCCGTTCCTATCCCGAGTTGGTGCACGAGCTCGACCAGGCGCTCGGTCAGCGCACGGTGGCCGTCGTCGTCCCCGCGACCGGCGGGGCCGACCTGAGTGCCTATGACGTCTCGTCGCTGGCCGGGATCGCAGACCGCGTCGTGTGGATGGCCTATGACCAGCACGATCCGACCGGGCCCGCCGGCCCCGTGGCCGGCCTGCCGTGGGTGCGCGACAACCTGGCGCGTGCCGAAGCCGAGGTTCCGCGGGACAAGCTGCTGCTCGGCGTCGCCGGCTACGGCTATTCCTGGTCGGCGCCCGGGCACGGGAGCGACTTGACCGTTGGCCAGGCGCAGCAACTTGCCGCCGCGCCGGGCGCGTCGGCGCACTGGGACGACACGCAGGGGGAAATGGCGGTGCGCACCGCCGACGGGCGCCAGGTCTGGTACGAGGACGCGCGCGCGGTGGGCATGCGCGCCCAGTTGGCGGCCGCCGACGGACTGGCAGGCGTGGCGCTTTGGCGGGTGGGCAGTGAGGACCCCGCCACCCTCGACCAGCTGCCCGCGCCGATCAGGAAGGAGGGAGGCCTGCCGTTGAGCCGGCGCGTGGAGGCCGTGCAGGCGTCTGGCGTGGTGGCTCTGACGTTCGACGACGGTCCCGACCCAACCTGGACGCCCCAGATCCTGCGGGTGCTCCAGGCCGAGCATGTGCCCGCGACGTTCTTCGTGATCGGCAAGGAGGCACAGCGCCACCCCGAGTTGTTGCGACGCGAGATCGCCAACGGCGACGTCGTCGGCAACCACACCTACTCCCACCCCAGCCTCAGCGCGTCGACGCCGCGTTGGCGCAGCCGTCTGGAGATCATGGGTGGGGAGGGCGTGATCGAGGGAATCACGGGCCGGCGGCCCCTGTTGTTCCGCTCGCCCTACGGCGGCGGCGATATGACGTCGCGCGGCATCGGCACCGATCAACGGGCGACGAACCTGGGCCTGCACGCCGTCAGCTGGAACGACGACTCGTCGGACTGGCTGCGTCCTGGTGTCGGCGCCATCGTCACCAAGGTCGTCGACGCGGCGACGAGCCGGTCCGTCGTCTTGTTGCACGACGGCGGCGGTAACCGGGCCGAGACAGTGGCCGCTCTGCCCGAGATCATCCACCAGCTGCGGGCGCGCGGCTACACATTCACGACGGCGGACAACCTCGACGGGTCGATCGCCGCGCCGTACGCCGTGCGCCACACCATCGGCGATCTTGCGCGCGGCGTCGGGATCGTGGCCGCCTTCCGTCTCGAGGTCGCCTTGCATCGCGTCGGGCTGTGGGCGCTGTGGGGCGTGATCGTCCTCTCGCTGGCGCGGATCGCCGTCTCGGCGGTGCTTGCGATCCGCCACTGGCACCGTCACCGGCGAGGCGCCGGGCGCTCCGCGCCGGCCACGTCGCCCGCCCTCTCGGTGTCGGTGATCGTCCCGGCCCACAACGAGGCGCGGGTCATCGACAAGACGATCATGGCCATTCGCCGCCTGCGCACGCAGCCGTGCCAGGTCATCGTCGTGGACGACGGCTCGACCGACGCCACCGCCGCCGTCGCCCGAGCCCGCGGGGTGACGGTCCTCACGCAACCCCGCCGTGGAAAAGCGGCTGCCCTCAACGCCGGCGTGGCCGAGGCGACCGGTGACGTGGTCGTCGTGCTCGATGCCGACACCGTGCTGCGTCCCGACTTTGTCGATGTGGCGCTTGCCCACTTCGCCGATCCGGCGGTGGGAGCGGTCGCCGGCAACGTGAAGGTGGGAAATCGCCAAGGCCTGCTCGGCCGCCTCCAGGCGCTCGAGTACATCGCCAGCCTCAACCTCGACCGACGGGCCCAGGCCGAGCTGAACGTGGTCGCCGTCGTGCCCGGCGCCGCCGGTGCCTTCCGCCGTGTCGCTCTTGCCGATGCCGGCGGCTACCCGACCGACACCCTGGTCGAGGACATGGACCTGACGGTCTCGCTCTTGCGCGCTGGCTGGCGCATTCCGTATGAGCCCGCGGCGGTCGCCTATACCGAGGCGCCCGAGTCGATGCGCCACGTGCTGCGCCAGCGGCGACGGTGGTCGTTCGGGACCCTCCAGGTGGTGGCCAAACACGGCGACGCCTTCCTCGATCCCCGCAGCGGCCGTGTCGGCTTGGTGGCGCTGCCGTGGCTGGTGATCACCCAAGTGCTGTTGCCACTGACGGGCCCGTTCATGGACGCCTACGTGCTCTACCTGCTCTTGGCGCGCCAGTGGGAGACAGCGGCGCTCATGGCGCTGGCCGCCATCGCGATCGACGCCGCGGTGATGGTCATGTCGGTCTTCATGGACGGCGAACGCAAGCGGGACCTGGCACTGGTCCCGTTGGTACGTGTCCTATGGCGGCCTCTGCAACTGGCGGCGGTCGTGTTGAGCGTCCACCGGTGGCTGCACGGATTCTCCGAGAGCTGGAGGCGCGTGCCGCGCTACAACACCGTCCCTGTGCCGGCGCTGGCTTCAGGTGGCACCGGAGCGTGAGACGGCTGGCGGCTGCGATCGTGTTGATCGCAGCGGGATCGGCGGCCTGTGCCACCTCGCCGAGTGCGGGGCGGGGGTCGATCAGTGTGGCCGTCGGGCGCGGCCCCGGGGCCGTGTTTCAGCCGGCGGCCGCGATTGGGGCGGCGCTGGACGGCCAGGACGCCGGCGTCGTCGACCAGATGTACACGGACAAGAACCTGTCCGAGATGCGCTCGGCGGGTCTGGGGGCGCTGACCTACCGGCTGCGCACCGAGCTCGGCGACGAGGCATGGCACTGGAACCCGACGGGTACGTGGAGCGACCCCGTGCACCAATCCGGGTACTGGACGTCGTCGGCGACCGCCGCGCAGCCCATCCAGCTGTCCTTCGGCTACCGCCTGCCCCGGCGCGGCAACACCGTCGACCAGGCCAACAACGACGGCTATTCCCGACTCGACGACGGCGACCCGGCCAGCTTCTGGAAGAGCAATCCCTACCTCGATCCGCGCTTCACGGGCGAACCGGCCGAGGCCCATCCCCAGTGGGTGGCCGTCGACCTCGGCAAGTCTCAGCAGGTCGACGCCGTGCGGTTGCAGTGGGGGGTCCCGTTCGCGGTCACGTACCGAGTGCAGTACTGGGACGGCGACGACCCCTTCTCGGTGGGCAGCGGATCCAAGGAGCAGTGGCGCGACTTCCCTGCCGGCGCCGTGGCAAACGGGACCGGCGGTGACGTCACCATCCAGGTCGATCCCTCTGGCAACACCCAGGCGCGCTTCGTTCGGGTGCTGATGGTCCAGGGTTCGGGGACGGCACCCGCAGGCTCGACCGATGCCCGCGACGCTGCGGGGTTCGCGCTGCGTGAGCTCGAGGTCGGCACCAAGGACCCCGAGTCTCCGTTGCATGACCTGGTCCGTCACGGCGCCTCGGCCCAGGCGCAAAGCCCGGTCGTCGTTTCGTCCACCGATCCCTGGCACCAGGCCACCGACCGAGACCCGCGCACCGAGCAACCGGGTTTCGACCGCATCCTCGCCAGCGGCCTTCTGAGTGGCCAGCCCGCCATGGTCCCGGTCCCGCTGCTGTTCTCGACCCCTGCCGATGGTGTTGCCGAGCTTCAGTACCTACACGCCCGCGGCTTTCCCGTGGGTCGCGTGGAGCTGGGCGAAGA
>JAFAUA010000364.1 GCA_019243595.1 Acidimicrobiia bacterium | reverse complement strand
GGCACCCTGGTGCCGGCCGTCCGGATGGTGCTCCGGGACCGCGGCGCCGCGAGCTCAGAGGGTGTCCGCCGGCGGCGGATGGGCCGGTCCCAGGCCTCCTCGCTCACGGTCATCTCCTCCCACAGCGGATCGCTTAGTCGGAAATTGTGAGGCAACGTGATCTATTTTTCTTGGACCTACACCACTCCGCAGATTGAAGGAATCGTACATCCGTTCGCACCACGGGGAAATGCCTTGCCCAATAAAGAGAAAGGCCCCCTGGAGGGGGGATGGAGCCCAAGGTGGGAATCGAACCCACGACCTACGCCTTACCAAGACGTTGCTCTGCCCCTGAGCTACTTGGGCCGGTGTCGCCAAATCAGAACATGTGATGGTGGACGGGGGAGGATTCGAACCCCCGAAGGCATAGCCAGCTGATCTACAGTCAGCCCCGTTTGACCAACTTCGGTACCCGTCCAGGCGCGCCGCCATCAGGACCCGTGGCGGACCGGGAGCAGCGGTGACTCTAGCAGCCGCGCTCGTCCCGGCTGTACGGGTCAGGTGACGGCCTCGGGCCGGCCGGGTGACACGCCACGGCCGGCCCGGCGGCGGTCAGGCCTTGGTCGCGGCGAAGGCGGCGGCCACCTCGTCGATGACGTCGAGGAGCTGCTGGGCGACGGCCGGATCGTTGGTCTTCTTCGCCTCGCCCGCCTTCTCGGTGGCCGGCGAGACCAGATCGTTCAGATCGGGCACCTTGGCCAGATGCTCGGGCTTGAAGTAGTCGGTCCAGAGCACCCAGAGGTGATGCTTGACGAGCTCGCAGCGCTCCTCCTTGATGAGGATCGCGCGCGCCTTGAAGTCGTGGTCATCGCTCGCCTGGAACTTGTCCATGCAGCCCTTGACCGACTGTGCCTCGATGCGGGCCTGGGCGGGGTCGTAGACGCCGCAGGGAAGGTCGCAGTGGGCATGCGCCTCGAGGGGCGGGCGGACGCGGTCAATGATGGAGATCAGACGTGAAAGCACCATGCCCCATATCTACCCGCCTGGCCGGCCTATGACGCATTGGCCGCTACGCCGCGTGGCCGTCAACGGGGACAGCATGCGCCCGGCCCTGGAGCCCGGCGACCGCCTGCTGGTGGTGCGGTTTCCCCGCCTGCGCCCGAGCCCGGGCGACGTGGTGGCGGTCGTCGACCCCAGAGAGCCCAACCGGGTCCTCGTGAAGCGAGTCACCGACGTCGACGCCGACGGCCGCGTCACCGTCGTCGGCGACAACCCGGCGGCCAGCACCGACAGCCGGACGTTCGGTGCCGTCGACGCCGGCCTCGTTCTCGGCCGCGCCTTCTACCGATACTGGCCCCAAGCGCGACGCGGGCGGCTCCGTGAGTAGCTCCCTGCTTGTACGCTTGGCGTGATGCCTACCGGAGAGCTCGATCGGCTACTCGAGGCCGATTATCTCGGCGACCTGCAGAGCCGTTCGATCGAAGAAGTCCGGAGCATGCGCGACGAGTGCCGGCGGGCCGAGGACGGGCTGTCGTTCGTCCGTCGCCAGACCCAGGGGCGCCTCGACATCGTGGCCGCCGAGCTCGCCCGGCGGGCCGAGGGCAAGGGCCCGTCCGACGCCGGCGACATCGTCGACATGCTCCCCGAGATCCTCGGCCACGGGGTGTCGACTTCCGGCGGTATCGCCAACGTGAGGCCGACGAGCCTTGGGGTGCCCGACGACGCCAGCCGCATGATCGTCGAGCTCGAGGGCATCCTCCATGAGTCGTCACTACTGGGGCTGGGCCAGATCACCGACGACGAGCTGCGCCAGCTCGTCGACCGCCTGACCGACTACGAGCGCACCGTCTCGGACCGCAGGCGTGGGCTTCACGATCGCCTCGACGCTCTCCAAGCGGAGATCGTTCGCCGGTACAAGACCGGCGAGGTGAGCGTGGAGTCTCTTCTGAAGTGAACGACCGGGTCGTGCTCGTCGTTGACGATGACGACCTCGTGCGCAAGGTCGTGCGGGCGGTGCTCGAAGCCGACGACTACGAAGTGCTCGAAGCGCCCAATGGGCAACTGGCTCTGCAGATGATCACCGAGCGCAAGCCACGCCTCGTCATCCTCGACGTGATGATGCCGGGTATAGACGGCGTGGACGTGTGCCGGCAGATGGACCACCACGACGCACGCGTGTTGATGCTCACCGCCCGCGACGATGTCGAGACCGAGGACGCCAGCCGGGCCGCGGGCGCCGACGACTTCCTCGGCAAGCCGTTCTCCTCGCTCGAGCTGCTCGAGCACGTCCAGAACCTGGTCGGGACGTAGGGGCCGGGGAGCGAGCGCCATGGCCGAGCCCCGATCCGAGCTCCCGCAGTTCCCGACCCTCGCGCAGGATTCCGAGGCGCTGCAGCGCCAGCTCCTCGTCTTCACCCAGGACATCACCGAGATCTACAAGCGGGAGCGCAGTCGCGCCGAGGAGCTCGAGGTTGCGCTCTCCGAGCTCAAGACTGCGTACCTGGAGACGATCCGCTCGCTCGCCTTCGTCGTCGAGGCCAAGGACGCCTACACCGGCCAGCACCTGGAGCGCTGCCGCGTCTACGGCATGGCCCTGATGCAGGCCCTCGGCATCGCCGCCGACCACCCCGACGCCGAGTACGGGTTCCTGCTCCACGACGCCGGCAAGGTCGGCATCCCCGAGCGCATCTTGGGCAAGCCCGGGCCGCTCACCGCGGCCGAGTGGCGTGTCATGCGCACCCATCCGCTGATCGGCTACCAGATGGTGTCGAGCATCCCCTTCCTCAAAGGGGCGGCGGAGATCGTCCGCTACCACCACGAGATGTTCGACGGCTCCGGCTATCCCGAAGGTCTCAAGGGCGAGGAGATCCCGATGCCGGCGCGGGTGTTCAGCATCGTCGATGCCTTCGACGCCATGACCACCGACCGGCCGTATCGGGCGGCGCTTCCGTTGAGCTACGCGGCCGAGGAGATCGAGCGCATGGGCGGCACCCAGTTCGACCCCGACGTGGCCAAGGTGTTCGCGCCGCTGTGCGAACGGCTGGTGCCGATCACGACTCCCGCCTAAAGGCCTCCTCGGGACGGCAAGGCAACTGACATAGCCTTCGCACCGTGGCCATGGAGGACATTCAGACGCGGATGCGGGATCTCGGGGAGTTCATCCGTGAGCAGCGCGGCTCAGCCCGTTTGTCGCTCCGGAAGCTCTCCGACATGGCGGGGATCTCCAACCCCTACCTGAGCCAGATCGAGCGCGGCCTGCGCAAGCCGTCGGCGGAGATCCTGCAGCAGATCGCCAAGGCCCTGCGCATCTCGGCCGAGACGCTGTACGTGCGCGCCGGCATCCTCGAGGAGCGCGAGGGCGACCACGATCTCGTCGGCGAGATCCTGCGCGACCCCACGATCACCGAGGCCCAGAAGCAGGCGTTGATCCAGGTGTACATCTCCTTCCAGCACGAGAACGAGGGCCTGCAGAGCCCCGGCATCGACACGCCTGTGGAGGAGTCGTCGGAGGCGGTAGTTCTCGATTCCTGACCGGGTTCGTTAGGTTTGCTGTCCGTAGTGCGTTCGCTGGCTGTCCTTTCGATGCACACGTCGCCGCTGGCCCAACCGGGCTCGGGCGACGGCGGTGGCATGAACGTCTACGTGCGGGAGCTGTCCTCGGCGCTCGCGCTGGCGGGCATCGACTGCGACGTCTACACGCGCGCGTTCGAGCCGGGGCTGCCTGACGTCGTCGAGGTCGAGCCCGGCTTCCGCGTCCACAACGTGGTCGCCGGCCCGCTCGAAGCCGTGCCCAAAGAGCAGCTGCCCGAGCTGGTGCCCGAGTTCACCGAGGGGGTGCACCGGCGCATGGAGACGGCGGTCGACGTCCCCGGCCTCATCCACGCCAACTACTGGCTATCGGGTGTCGCCGGCCATTCGCTCAAGCACGACCTCGGGCTGCCGCTGGTGTCGACGTTCCACACGCTGGCCCGCGTCAAAGCCGAGACGTGCGGCGACGAGCCCGAGCAGCGTGCTCGCGCTGAGGCCCAGGTCATCGGCTGCTCCGACGCCATCCTGGCGTCGACCGGCGAGGAGCAGGCCCAGCTTGAGCGGCTGTACGAGGCGCGTTCGGAGCGCATCGAGATCGTGTCGCCCGGCGTCGACCACCGCGTGTTCTCGCCGGGCCCGCGGGCCGCGTCGCGCGCCGTGCTCGGCTTGGGCGACGGCCCAGTGCTGTTGTTCGTCGGCCGCATCCAGCCGCTGAAGGGTGCCGACGTCGCCGTGCGCACGCTGGCCTGCCTCGAGGAGTACCCGGCGGCGACGCTGGTGGTCGTCGGTGGTCCCAGCGGTCCCGACGGCGACGCCGAGCTGTGCCGGCTGCACGAACTGGTCGACGTCCACGACCTCGGCGGTCGTGTGCGCTTCGTGCCCGCCGAGCCCCACGATCACCTGGCGACCTACTACCGCGCCGCCGACGCCTGCCTGGTGCCCAGCCGCGCCGAGTCGTTCGGTCTCGTCGCACTGGAAGCGGCCGCATGTGGCACGCCGGTCGTGGCTGCAGCCGTCGGGGGTCTGCGTTCGCTGGTCGACCACGGCCACACCGGGTTTCTCGTCGAGGGGCGGGACCCGGCTGCCTACGCGGCGTACGTCAGCGAGCTCCTCGACAACCCGCGGCTGGCCGCGGAGATGAGTCGCCATGCGGCGGCCGACGCGCTCGGCTACCGCTGGTCGATGACGGCCGCCCGCCTGCGGCGGCTGTACGCCGACCTCGAGGCGCGCCAACTCGTCGAGTGCTCTTGATCGCTCCGTAGTGGCCGACGAGCTCGGCGACGTCGACCACTACCGGGCGCTGCTCGAGCGCTGGCTCGAGCGCCAGCTCGACGAGAACCCGATCGCGGTCGCCGTCGACCACGACCCGGACCCGTCGGTCGACCGGTGGTTCCTGCGCCTGAAGGGCGAGGAGCGCGACTTCACCACCATCTGGCTGTCGCTGGGTCAGCGCACGCTGCAGTACGAGACGTACTTCTTGCCCGACCCCGAGGAGAACAAGGACCAGGTCTACGAGTACCTGCTGCGCCGCAACGCCAAGCTCTTCGGCATGCGCTTCGCGGTCGGCGCCGAGGACGCCGTCTACCTCGTCGGCCAGATGCCGCTGTCAGCGGTGGACGACGGTGAGCTCGATCGCGTCGTCGGCTCGACCTATGCCTACGTGGAGCAGTACTTCCGGCCCGTCCTACAACTGGCGTTTGCATCCCGTTTCAAGCGCTAAGCGCGTACGTCGCAGATTCCTGTTGTGTGACGTTGTCTCTCCCGCTACCTTGACGCCCCGGCCCGAGGTGCGGATCGGTGATGTCGTTCGGGGAAGTGCGACGTGACCGTGAGTTTTCTCGGGCCGCATCGCGTCGTTGAGCGGCAACTGGAGGTTGCTCCGTAAGGGTCGGGTCAGTACCCTTCGAGCCCACAACTTCCCCAATCGGAGCCCCTGGGCGGGAGGCTCCGACTTCGTATGCGCACGACCAGGACACGACTGATCGTTGCGGCCCTTAGCGCCGTCGCGGTGCTGCTCCAGGCAGCGCC
>JAFAUA010000583.1 GCA_019243595.1 Acidimicrobiia bacterium | reverse complement strand
AGAGCAGGACGGCCTGCTCGACGTTGCGCAGCTGCCACGCCACGGCGTCGCCGCGCTTCACACCTCGAGCTCGAAGACCGCCGGCCATCGACGCCACCCGTTCGGCCTCGGGGCCGGGCGTGTTCTCGGCCAGCACGGCGTCGAGCGACGCCGTGTCCCACGGGCCACCGGGGTGGAGGTAGTGGGCCGCCCGGGTGGGCCGCAGGGTGGGCTTGAGCGTCAACGGGGGGCGGAAGTCAGACGAGGGGATTGCGCCAGGCGCCGCCCGCCGGGGTGCGGCCGCGCAGAAGGTTGGTGCCGATGTAGTTGCGCTGCACCTCGACCGTGCCGGCGCCGATGCAGAGGCCACGGATGTCGCGGTAGGCGCGCTCGACCGGGTACTCGCGGCTGTAGCCGTAGCCGCCGAGGAGCTGGATGGCCTCGTCGCACACGAACTTGGCCGCCAGGTTGGAGGCGGCCTTCGCCATCGCCGTCTCCAGCGCCGGCGGCGTGCCGTGGGGTCCGGCCATCGTTACGGCCCGGGTGAGCAGGAGGCGGGCGGCGTCGAGCTGGGTGGCCATGTCGGCGATCTTCCACTGGAGGCCCTGGAGGTCGGCGAGCGGCCGGCCGCCGATGATCCGCTCGTTCATGTAGCGGATGGCGTACTCGAGGGCGCCTTGGGCGGCGCCGAGACACATCGCCGCGTTGCCACAGCGCTCGTGGTTGAGGTGGGCGAGGAGCGTCTTGAACGCTTCGGTGTCGATGGGGTTGCCCGCCAGCAGCACATCGTCGGCCTCGATGCGCACGTCGTCGAACGCCAGCTCGGCCTCGGTGCACGCCCGCAGTCCCATCTTCTTGTGGGTGCCGGCGATGCTCACGCCCGGTGCGGTCAGGTCGACCACGACGGCGCCGACGCCCTTGGCGCCGTCACCGCCGGGAAAGCGGGTCCACACGAGACAGGCCGACGCCTTGTGCCCGCCGGTGACGTAGTTCTTGTAGGCGTTCAGCCGGTAGCCACCGCCACCGTCGTCGGTGAGGTGCGAGCGCATCAGGTTGGCAGCCGACCCGGCGTCGGGCTCGGTGATGCCGATGCAGAACAGCCCTTCGCCCGACGCCGCCATCGGGAGCCACCTGTCCTTCAGAGCCTGGTTGCCGAGGTGCTCGATGGCGCGCGGCGGGCCGTTGAAGATCAGCTGGGCGAGGATGGCGCTTGACACGTCGGCGCGCGCGAGCTCCTCGAGCACGATGGCGGCCTCCACGTCGGCCATCCCCATCCCGCCGTAGTCCTCGCCGACGGTGACCCCGAAGAGGCCGGCGCTCTTCAACGCGTCCCAGGCCTCTTGGGGAAATTCTTCCGCCTCGTCCCAATGGGTCGCTCTGGGCGCCAGCTCCCGTTCGGCCAGATCGCGCGCGTACTTGCGCAGCGTCGAGCGATCTTCGGTCTCTGTGAACTCCATGGAGTCGGATCGTAGGGCTCAAGCGGCGCGCGAACCCGACCGACAGATGGGCATGCGTCGTTGGGGGATTCTGGGACTGTTCTGCATTTCTGCCGTGGTGGCACCGATCGTGGCGGCCGCGCCCGCTAGTGCAGCGTGCGCCGTGTACATCTTCGGGCGCTGCATCTCGACCGGGGCGCCACCGACGACGGCGCCGCCGGTCACCACCCCGCCGACGACGGCTCCGCCCGCGGCGCCAGCGCCGCCTGCTGTTGCGCCACCGGCGCCGGCAGCCAGCGTTGACCCCGACGCCGCCGCCACCCAGTTCTTCGACCTCACCAATGGCGAGCGGGCATCCGCAGGTGTTCCGGCGCTCGAGTGGCGGGCGGACGTCGCGACCATGGCTGTCGCCCACAGCGTCGAGATGGCACAGGCCGGGAACATCTGGCACGACAGCTTTGTCAGCGAAGGGAACCTCAAGGCGCTCAACGCCAGCTCGATCGGTCAGAACGTCGGGATGGGCGGCGACGTCGCCTCGATCCACCAGGCGTTCATGAACAGCCCCGGCCACCGCGAGAACATCCTCGATCCCGGCTTCAATCAGGTCGGCATCGGCGTGATCGTCGCCGGCAACACAGTGTTCGTCACCGAGGACTTCCTGCACTCGAAGAGTGCCGGTACGGCTCGACCCACGCCCGTGCCGCACCCGACGGTCGTCGCTCCTCCGGCGACGCACCACACGTCGGCGCCGAGGGTCGCGGCGGCGACGCCCTACCATGTCGAGCAGGCCGTCGCTGCTCCCGCGCCGGCGCCTGCTGCTCCGCCCGTTACGGCCCCCGCACCGTCAGGTGTCGTGAACGCCGTGCCGTTCACCCCGGCGCCCGCTGTCGCCAACGCGATGCCCACGGGTGCGATCGCCGACGTCCTCGACGGCGGCGCCGGCGTGTGGATCGCTTTGCTCGGCGGTCTGCTGCTCGTCGGCCTCCTAGGTGGTGTCCCGCTCCTTCGGGCGTCTTCGACGCGCAATCGCCCGCCTGATGGCGGCGCTAGTTCCTGAGCCACGTCGTCGAGCTTCGCTCGACACCGTCCGCTCGTGCTAGGCACGAAGAGCGTGACCAGCACTGAGAAAGAGCGCAGCGCCCCGGCGCCCGGGCAGGCGCCTCTCCCTGCGGCGAACGCCGCCGCCCTGCTGCGTCGAAACGCCCTGGATCACACCATCGCCGACCAACCGGCAGTGCGATTCGAGGACAAGGTCTGGACCCACGGCGAATATGTAGCGAACTCGCGGCGCTGGGCCAACCTCTTCCTCGCCCGCAAGCCTGACGGTCCCTTCCACGTCGGCGTGCTGCTCGACAACACGCCCGAGTATCTGTTCGCCTTCGGCGGCGCCGCCCTGTCGGGCGGCACGGTCGTCGGTCTCAACCACACGCGTCGCGGCGACAACCTGCTGCGCGACATCGAGCACACCGATATCGCCCTGATCGTCACCGAGCCCCGCCACGAGGAACTGCTCGCGCCGATCCGCGGCCGGCTCCCGTGCGACGTCCTGGTCGTCGGGTCTTCCCTTGACCACGCTCTCCTGTCCGTGGGCGAGGACGACCCCGGCCTCGAGCCCGACATCGACACGCCGTGGATGCTGATCTTCACGTCCGGCACATCGGACGCGCCGAAGGCGGTGATCTGCACGCAGCGACGGATCATGGTGACCGGCTCGCGGTTCTCGATGATGCTCGGCTTGACCACCGACGACGTCGGCTACGTCGCCATGCCCCTGTTCCACTCGAATGCCGTCATGGTCGGCTGGGCGCCGTCGATCGTGGCCGGTGCGTCGGTCGGGTTGGCTCGCAGGTTCACGGCGTCGGGATGGCTGCCCGACGTGCGCCGCTACGGCGCCACCTGGTTCAACTACACGGGCAAGCCGCTGTCCTACATCCTGGCCACGCCGGAGCAGCCCGACGACGCCGACAACACGCTGAAGGTCGCCTTCGGCAACGAGGGCTCGCCGCAGGTGGTGTCGGCGTTCTCCCGGCGCTTCGGCGTCGAGGTCATCGACGCCTTCGGGGCGACCGAGGGCGGCGTCGCCGTGCAGCGCACCGACAACATGCCGGTGGGCGCCATGGGGTTGGTCGGCGAGACGGTGAAGGTCGTCGACGAGGACGGGCACGAGAAGCCGCGGGCCAAGTTCGACGGCGACGGGCGTCTGGTCAACGCCGACGAGTGCGTCGGCGAGATCGTCAACACCGGCGGCGTCGGGCCCTTCGAGGGGTACTACAACAACGCAGAGGCCAACGAGCGCACGACGCGCTTCGGGTGGTACTGGAGTGGTGACCTCGGCTACGTCGACGACGCCGGGTACCTGTTCTTCGCGGGCCGCAACGCCGAGTGGCTGCGCGTCGACGGGGAGAACTTCCCGGCTGGGCCCATCGAGGCGGCGGTCGCCCGTCACCCCGACGTCGTCATCGCCGCCGTCTACGGCGTGCCCGACGAGCAGGCCGGCGACCAGGTGATGGCCGCGCTGATTCTGCGTGACGGCGCGTCGTTCGATCCGGCCGCCTTCGCGCAGTGGCTCGACGCCCAGGCCGACATCGGTCCCAAGTGGCGCCCGCGCTACGTCCGCGTCTCCGACGAGCTGCCGGCGACGGCCACTAACAAGGTGCTGAAACGCACGCTCGTCCACCAGAAGTTCCGCAGCGATCGCACCGGCGGCGACCCCGTGTGGGTCCGGGACCGCGGCGAGGACGTCTACCGACCGTTCACGTCCGACGACGAGGACGCGCTCCGGCTCCGGTTCGCCAAATCCGGCCGCGACCGCTTCTGGGACTTGTAGGCGACGTGGACCTGTCGTTCAGCGCCGAGGAGCAGGAGTTCGCCGCGGAGGTGCGGGCCTGGCTGGCCGCCAATCTCGGTGATGTCCCGACCTTCGCCACCTTCGACGACGAAGTCGAGTGGGGCCGCGAGTGGCAGGGGCGGCTCGCCGCGGAGGGATGGGTCGGCATCCACTGGCCCGCCGAGTACGGCGGCCGCGGTGCGTCGCCGGTGCAGGTCGCGCTCTTCAACGCCGAGTACGCCCGGGCGCGTGCGCCACAGCTGATCAACCGGGTCGGTCTCAACCTGGCGGGTCCGACCCTCCTCGCTCACGGCACGCCGGAGCAGAAGGAGCGGTGGCTGGCCAAGATCCTCACGGCCGAGGAGATCTGGTGCCAGCTTTTCAGCGAGCCGGGCGCCGGCTCCGACTTGGCGTCGCTGACGACCCGCGCTGAGCCCGCGCGCGACGGCTGGCTGCTCAGCGGCCAGAAGGTGTGGACGTCGTACGCCCAGTACGCCCGGTGGGGGATCTGCCTGGCTCGCACCGACCCCGACGCCCCGAAGCACAAAGGCATCTCCTATCTGGTCGTCGACATGCAGGCGGACGGCATCGACGTTCGACCGCTTCGCCAGATCACCGGCGAGGCCGAGTTCAACGAGGTCTTCCTCGACGAGGTGTACGTCCCCGCCGATCACCTGGTCGGTGATCTGAACCAGGGCTGGTCGGTGGCCAACACCACCCTGGCTCACGAGCGAGGTACCAACTTCCCGTTCAAGGAGCAGGTCGTGCACGAGGTGTACCTGGCCGAGCTGTGGGCCGAGGCGGCGCGCCGCGGCAAGCTCGACGACCCGCCCGTCGTCGACGAGCTCGCTCAGGCCTACGTCGAGCTCGCGGTGCTCCGCCTCCACAACTGGCGGACGCTGTCGCGGCTCGCCAGGGGAGAGGAGCCGGGTCCCGAATCGAGCTGGGTGAAGCTGGCGTGGACCGACCTGACCCAGCACCTGTCCGAAGCGGCGCTCGACGTCGTCGACCCCGAGTCGCCGTTGTGGGGCAAGTGGCAGCGCCAATGGCTGTGGTCGAAGGCGGCGAGCATCGCCGGCGGTACGTCCGAGGTCCAGCGCACGATCATCGGCGACCGCATCCTCGGCCTCCCTCGCTGACGCAACTTCGTCTCCGAGCGCCAGAAACGCCTCCGATGTTGTGTCCGTGAGCCGTTTGCCCACGTTTGGCGGCCTGTCAATCGAACATCGGAGGCGTTTGTCAAACGGAGCTTGACATCGCCCGCGTGTCAAGGGAAGCTTGACGGCGATGAGCGACATCGTTCCGCCGATCCGATCGGCGGCCGAGATGCTGGCGCACTCGGCGTGGGTCGCCGATGTGCCTGGGCTCGGAAAGCAGGTCGACGAGTGGCTGCGGATGCTGCCCGCCCAACGGGCTCGTCTCCTTCGCCAAGCGCGGGCGCTGGCCCGGCCGGCGCTGCACCCGGCGGGCATCGGGCGCCTCGCCGAGGTCGCCGGCCGTGTGATCGGCGCCGCCGCCGCGTGGGCCACCGCCGATCTCGGACGCGCCGTGTACCGCTCCGTTGTGTACGGCGAGCCCGACGACGCTCGGGTCAAGGCTGCAGTCGAACGGGCCCAGCAGCTGGTGCGCGACTCGGGGCCCGTCTACGTCAAGCTCGGCCAGTTCATCGCCACCGCTCAGGGCCTGTTGCCGGACGAGGTCGTCGACGCCTTCGCATGGTGCCGTGACGAGGTGCCACCGGTCCGTACATCGACGGTTCGCCGGATCGTCGAACGTGAACTGGGCCGTGCGATCGACGAGGTCTTCGAGTCCTTCAGCGAGAAGCCGATCGCCTCGGCGTCAATTGCCCAGGTCCACAGTGCCCGTCTGCGCGCAACCGGGCGGGACGTCGTCGTCAAGGTTCGACGGCCCGGACTCCGTCGACAATTCGAGGCCGACGTACGCGCCATGGCCCTTCTCGCCGCTTTCGGAGAAACTCGGAGCCCCGCCGTGCGCGCCGCCAACGCCCGGGGGTTCGTCGAGCTCTTCGCCGAGCTCGTCCTCGAGGAGATGGACTTCCGCCTCGAAGCCCTGAACATGGTGGAGGTCGGCCTGGCGAGTGAAGACGCCGGCATGTTCGAGAGTCTGCGCATCCCGCGGCCGATGCCTGGTCTGGTGACGCCGCGGGTGCTGGTGATGGAGCGCCTACCTGGTCGCCGGTACACCGACGCCGCCGGCAACCTCGATGCCGATGTCGACCCGGCGGCGATCATCCGTCTCGGCATCCAGGGCGTGCTCGAGCACACGCTCGTCTACGGGATCTTCCACGGCGACCTGCACGCGGGCAACGTCTTTCTCGAGCCGGACGGTGGCTTTGTGCTGCTCGACTTCGGCATCGTCGGCCGCCTCGACGCGAGCCAGCGGGCTGCGCTCGTGCAGTTCATGATCGGCGTCGGGACCTGGGACGCTCAGGCCCAGCTCGAGGCGATGCGAAAGTTCGGCGCCGTGCCGCCCGACACCGACGTCGCCGCCCTCGCCGCCGAACTCGAGGCCCTCGACGCCGAGCACCACGATGCTGTCATCACCCACGAGCAGATCGTCGAGGGCATGGGCACGGCGATGCGCATCCTCGTCGCCCACGGCTTCCGGCTGCCAAAGGAGCTCGTGCTGTTCTTCAAGAACCTGCTCTACCTGAACGGCCTCTCCGCCACTTTGGCGCCCGACCTCAACTTGTTGGGCGAGGTCGACCCGATTTTCCAGTACTTCGCGGCCAAGTACGAGCAGGAGATCTCGCTGTTCAACGAGTGAGCACGTCGACCTGCCCGGTGTGCAGGTCGTAGACGGCGCCCAGCACGTTGACATCAGCAAACGTCTGCCGGAGGGCGGCGACCTGGTTGCGCACGTTTCCGCGCACGGCTGCCGCCACCACGTCGTCCTCTCCGCGCGCCGCTTCCACGGCGGGAAGAATCGGCGGCAGAAGGGAGGCCATCGCCCCTGACACGCTGTCCGGCTCCAACGCTGCCTTCACGGCCCCGCACTGCTCGTGGCCGAGGACGACGACCAACGCGCAGCCCAGCACGCGTACACCGAACTCGACGTTGGCGATGGTGATGTCGTCAGCGGCGGTGTTGCCCGCCACGCGCACGGTGAAGAGGTCGCCGATGCCCTGGTCGAACACGATCTCCGGCGCCACGCGCGAGTCGGCGCAGCCGAGCACCACCGCGTACGGCGTCTGACCTTCCGCTTGTTGCATTCGTCGGTCCGGGTCGCGGTGGGGACCCTCGGGTGCGTCGCTCACGAACCGTCGGTTGCCGTCGAGCAGGCGCTGGAGGGCCTCGTCGGGCGTCATGCCCGCTTCAAGGGCGTCGTCGAAGTGGAGACGTCCGCTTCGTCTTTCACACGTGGTACCGCCTGCACCTCCGAACAGTACGTGAACGCCGTCGCGCACCAGTCGTCCTGGCGGTCGTAGTAGCCGCCCTTCCAGTCGAA
>JAFAUA010000578.1 GCA_019243595.1 Acidimicrobiia bacterium | reverse complement strand
CCGGTCAGCGTCCAGTCGGCCTGCATCTGGGCGAACCCGTCGGGCGTGTCGGGTCCCGTCCAGCCTCCGTAGGAGAACGTCAGTCCAGTGAAGGAGAGATTGCTGGCGCCGTCGACGCTGACCAGGGTCTGCAGCGCCGGCGCGAGGACGGCGTGCGTCGACGGATCCTTTCCGTCGGCCGGCATGTAGAACAGCGTGTGCGAGTGCCGATTGATCGACCAGGTTCCCTTGGTCATCAGCTCGGGGACGTTCTGGAAGAAGTCCGGGGTCTTCTTCGGGGACAGGCCCGGGAAGCCGCCGCTCGGGCTGTCGACCCAGCCCAGCTCCTGCACGCCTTCGCTGGGCATGTGCAGGTTGTCCCAGCAGGACTGGGCCATCGTGATCGTCATGCCGCTGATCGACCCGATGTTGCACGCCGTCTGGGTCCATACCCCGTCGCCGTAGGTGAACACGGCGGCGGCGTCGGTCGGGTCCGACCAGCTGTCCATCGCGGTGGACGTCATCAGGAAGCCGGTCGGCGTCTGGACGAAGTCGGTGTTGGCGGGGAGACCACTCGACAGAGGCAGGCGCTGGCCGTCGACGTACAGCTGGCGGGTGTCGAAGGCCACCGGGGCCTGCCACACGCCAGGCCTCGGACCGGGCGTCCAGCCCGTGATCGGCTGGGCACCGCTCAGCACCGGGTGGGCGCCGGGCGCGGGCTGGTAGACGACGCGGAAGCCGTTGGCGCCGCCGTCCTGAGGACCGAACTTCAGCGCCTGGGTGAGGGCGTAGACGCCGTCGCCGAGGCGGACGTCGACGTCGGACTGCATCGTCGGCACAAGGCTCTCCGCCATGTGCTGCGCGGTGATCAGGCTGCACGGCGCGTGCTGCGTGCAGGCCTTTCCGGTGCCACTCGGTGACGCGAACACGACCTTTGGCGTCGGCGCAGGAGGCGGGCTCGGGGTCCCGGGCGTCGGCGTGACTCCGATGCCCTGATAGGCGATCGAGCCGGCCTGGAGGTTGTCCTCCCACGCGGCGATCGAACAGGTCGTGCCCTCGTCGCAGCCGATCCGGCCCTGGTTCGGCGTGGTGACCGTCGCCCTGATCGACGTGGTGATCGTGTAGTCGCCGCTGGTGTTGATCGTGCTATGCAGGGCGGTTGTCGGGTCGCAGTCGTTGGTGCTGGTCACGACAGCCGCGCACTCCTCGAGCGTGAACGGCTGCATCGGAATGAGTCCGGTACCGGTCACCGTCACGGTCTGCCCGTCGACCAGCCGGTCGACCGGCGACACCGCCAGAGTCGTGACTCCCGGAAGCGTCCCGCCCCGATTTCCAGGGTTGGCGATGGACGGCGCCGCCGTAAGCGCTGCGCCCGCGAGCACCGCCGCGCTCAACGCAAGAGCAAGCTTCGACCGCGACCTCTTCCGCCCCATTGCCATCGCTCCGTCGTCGCCGAGGGAACAGCAGTCACCTCAGAGGAGGCCCCAATCCCGGGGGATGATTCGACCGTTCCGGCCGAATGTCCTGCTCAGCCGGCTGGTCGGCGGCGGGCGACCCGCCACACTGATCCGGCCAGGATGACCGCCACGAGGAGCGGGAGTAGCCACCACGTCGGCAGGCCCGCCGCCGCGAGAATGGCCGTGAGCCCAAAGGCGATGACGACGCCGAGGGCGACGCGCCAGTCGTCGCCGACCACGAAGTCGTACCAGAAGCGGCCGAAGGCACGGATCCTGTTCATGCCGCTTTCGCAGTCTCGTAACGACCGACGGCGGGCGGGCGCCGGTACAGCCGCACCAACCCCAGGGCGACAACCGCGACGAAGACGATCACGACCGGGAGCGCGGCCTCGTTGCCCGGCCAGTTCACCCCAACACCCTCGCCGCCCCAGAACGTGCCGAACCCGGTGAGCATGACGCCGACGGCGAACTTGAGGGAGTTCTCTGGGACGCGGCTGAGCGGCCGGTGCACGACGGCACCGGCCGCAGCAACGACCACGACGGCGACGGCCGCGCCCAGCGCCGCCCACCCGACGGCATGGCGCGTGCTCCCGAAGGTGACGACGACGAAGGCCACCTCGAGGCCCTCGAGCAAGACACCCTTGAACGAGACGGTGAAGGTGTACCAGTCGAGCCCGTCGCGTTCCATGGTCGATGCGGCGCGGGCGTGTGCGATCTCGGTGGCGAAGGCCGCGTCCTCATCGTGAATGGCCTTCAGGCCCGACGCCCGCAGCACGGCCTTGCGAAGCCACTGCAGCCCGAACACCAGTAGCAGTCCCCCGACGACGACCCGGAGGGAGTCGATGGGGACCAGCGTCAGCGCCGGGCCGAGGGCGGCGACGACGACGGCCAGGGCGCCCAAGGCGGCAGCCACGCCGACGAGCGCTGACCGCCAGTCGCGCGTGGTGCCGACGGCGAGGACGATCGTCAACGCCTCGACCGCTTCCACGGCGCTCGCCAGGAACGCCGACAGAACGACGAGGGCGGTGCTCACAATGCCGTCAGGCGGCGGGCTTCTCCAGGATGTGCACGCCGCAGGCCGAGCCCAGGCCGATGACGTGCGCGAGACCGACCTTGGCGCCCTCGATCTGGCGATCGCCGGCCTCGCCCCGCAGGTGGGTGGCGATCTCCCAGACGTTGGCGATGCCGGTGGCGGCGATGGGGTGCCCCTTCGACTCGAGGCCCCCCGAGACGTTGACGGGCATCTTGCCGTCCCGCCACGTGGCGCCCGACTCGAACAGCGACACGGCGTCGCCTGGCTTGCAGAGCATGAGGTTGTCGTAGTGGACGAGCTCGGCGGTGGCGAAACAGTCGTGCAGCTCGACCAGGTCGAGGTCCTCGGGACCGACGCCGGCCTGCTCGTAGGCCTGCTCGGCTGCCATGCGGGTCAGTGTGTTGACGTCGGGCAGGATCTGGCAGGCCTCCTGCCAGGGGTCGCTGGTCAGGATCGACGCCCGCACCTTGACGGCCCGCTTCTGCTGCTCCTTCGACAGTGACTTCAGGCGCTCGCCGCTCACGACGACGGCGGCCGCGGCCCCGTCGCAGTTGGCCGAGCACATCGGCCGCGTGTTGGGGAAGGCGATCATGATGTCGCCCATGATCTGCTCGAGCGTCATCTTCTTCTGGTAGGCGGCCTTCGGGTTGAGCGTGGAGTGCGCGTGGTTCTTCTCGGAGATCCGGGCGAAGAGCTGGAAGGGCTCGCCGTCGTACGGATGGTCGTGGAGGTACTCCATGCCGACCTGGGCGAACACGCCGGGCATCGTCTCGGTGCCGATGCGGCCGTCGACGGGCGCCACCGAGCCATAGCGGCCGTGGGGCGTCCATGTCTTTCCTTCTTCTTTCTTGGTGCCGCCCGACAGGAGCCCGGCACCGGCCAGCTTCTCGACGCCGACGGCGAGGCCCATGTCCGTCTCGCCGGCCTTCACGGCCATGATCGCCGTGCGCAAGGCGGTGGCCCCCGTCGCGCAGGCGTTGGCGACGTTGTACACGGGGATGCCGGTCTGGCCGATCTGCTTCTGCAGTTGCTGGCCGATGCCGGCGGCGGCGGCCATGAGGTTGCCGGCCGCCAGCACGCCCATGTCGCGCATGGTGACGCCGCCGTCCTTGAGGGCGCCCATGGCGGCCTCGGCGGCCAGGTCGATGGTGTCGAGCTCGGGATGCTTCCCGAACTTCGTCATGTGGATCCCGAGGATGAAGATGTCGTCGTTGGCCATAGGTGCGCTCCTCAGCTGATGGGCTCGAAGCCGAAGCCGATGGCCTCGGTGCCGTCGTCGTCGGTGCCGATCGGATAGGTCGCCAGCCGCACTTTCATGCCGACCTTGACGTGCTCGGGATCGGGAGGACAGTTGATGACGTTCGCTCGCACGCTCGTCCCGGCACAGTCGATGACACCGGCGACAAACGGCACGGGAATGCCGGGCGCTGCGAACGACACGATGGTGAACGCCCGCAGCTCGCCGGTGGGCTCCACCGGGGCCTTCTTGAACGACGTGCCGAAGCACGACGCGCAGGCGTTGCGACGGTCGAAGAAGCGCGCCCCGCACTGGGTGCACTCGTTGGCAACGAGACGGGGATCGTCGCCCAACTCGAGGTACTCGACGAGGGGAACCTGGCTGGGCATCAGACCTCCGAAAGGCGCGACCGACGGAGTGCAAGGTATACCGAGACGAACCAATTCACCCAGGGAGGGGACCGACTGTGGCAGGGATGTGCGAAGGCCGGGTCTGCATCATCACCGGCGCCGGGCGTGGCATCGGCCGCGAGTACGCGCTAATGCTCGCCGAGCAGGGCGCCAAGGTCGTCGTGAACGACCTCGGCGGTGCTCGCGACGGGACGTCCGCCGACACTGGGCCCGCGCAAGAGGTTGTCGACGAGATCAAGGGGATGGGCGGCGAGGCCATCGCCAACACCGATGACATCAGCGACTTCGAGGCCGCCGGTCGTCTGATCCAGAGCGCCGTCGATGCCTTCGGCGGGCTGGACGTCGTCGTCAACAACGCCGGCATCCTCCGCGACCGCATGCTCACCAACATGACCGAGGCCGAGTGGGACGCGGTCATCAAGGTGCACCTCAAGGGCACCTTCGCACCCTCCCACCACGCGGCGGCGTACTGGCGGGAACGAGCCAAGGCCGGCGAGACCAACGACGCCCGGCTGATCAACACGACGTCGGTGTCCGGCATCTACGGCAACCCGGGCCAGACCAACTACGGCGCCGCCAAGATGGGCATCGCCGGCTTCACGATCATCGCTTCCCTCGAGCTCCAGCGCTACGGCGTCACGGTCAACGCGGTAGCGCCCGCCGCCCTCACCCGCCTCACCGAGGACCTCGGCATGGGCCAAGCGAGCGACGAGATGAAGGAGATGATGTCGCCGCGCTGGATCGCGCCGATCGTCACCTGGCTGGCGTCGACGCAATCCGCAGGCGTCACGGGCCGGGTGTTCGAGGCGTCGGGCGGCGTCCTCGCCGTGGCCGAGAGCTGGCACCGGGGGCCATCGGCGACTCCCGTCGACGATCCAACCAAGATCGACGCGATTGCACGCGACCTCCTCGCCAAGGCCCGGCCGAACGCCGACATGAACGGCCAGGATCGGGAGAGCTGAGGACGCCATGCCCATCAACCCCGACGCGGTCGGCAGCAAGACCAAGCCCGGACACGGCAGTTGGGAGTCGAAGGACGCGCTCCTCTACGCGCTCGGCGTCGGGTGCGGCGTCGACGACCTGGCGTTCGTCACCGAGAACAGCCATGGGATCGAACAGCAGGTGCTCCCCACGATGGGTGTCGTGCTCGGGACGCCGGGCAGCAGCCCCTTCGAGAAAGTCGGCGAGATCGACTGGACGATGCTGCTACACGGCGAACAGTCGATCGAGCTGCACGCGCCCATTCCGGTGTCCGGCACCGTCGAGTCGGTGGCCGAGATCGTCGGCATCTACGACAAAGGCTCGGGCGCGGTGATCGTCATGGAGACCCAGTCCAAGGACGCCGACTCAGGCCAGCCGATGTGGACGACCAGGTCGGCGACGTTCATCCGCGGCGCCGGCGGCTTCGGCGGCGACCGTGGGCCTTCCGGCAAGCGGAACGCAGCGCCCGAGCGCGCCCCCGACCGCGAGGTCACGTACACGACGCGCGAGGACCAGGCGCTCATCTACCGCCTTTCGGGCGACCGCAACCCGCTGCACTCAGATCCAACGTTCGCGGCGGCAGCCGGTTTCGAGCGCCCGATCCTCCACGGGTTGTGCACCTACGGCTTCACCGGCCGGGCGTTGCTGTCGGCGTTGTGCGGGGCCGACCCGGCGCGCTTCAAGAAAATGGACGCCCGGTTCTCGGCGTCGGTCTATCCGGGCGACGACCTCACCATCCGCATCTGGGACACCGGCGACGGCCAAGCGGTTTTCCAGACCGTGCGCAACGGCGACCAGATCGTCATCGACGGCGGCGGCTTCACCTACGTCAATTAGACGAACCTGGCCCGGATTTCATCGAGGAAAGCGTCGGCCAGTTCTTGGAACTGGGCGGCTCGAGCTCGATCCGATCGCCGGTGTTGATGTGGAGCACGGCCTCGTCCGCCACGTACGCGATCTCGTCGGAGGTCAACCAGTAGCGCGAGCGCCGCTGGCATTGCCTACGAGCACCTCGATGACGCCGATCGCTTTCGGATCATCGGAGGCGATTTCAAGCCGCACGTCGCCGTCGGACTCCGCAGCGGAGAGGGTGAGAAACGGGCAGCACTCCTGCTCAATCCTTGCCACTTCCTTGACGGCCTCCCGGGCGTCGGGCTCGAACCACAGAACGGCGCCGGCGGTGGTCCACTCGGTGCGGACGAAGTGGCGCCTCAGGTCACGCCACCGGGCGAGCTGGGAACGAGCCTCTCCGGCGTCCAGGTTGCACGCGATTGGAATTCGCCTTGAGCCCATGCCGACCAAGGTAGGACCTCAAGTCAATTTGAGGTCAAGAGGCGCCGGTGCGAAACCGGTCACACGTGGCCGCGGGCGCGTCAGCGGTCGACGATGGTGATGGCGTGCTCCGGACAACTCCCGACCGCACGCTCGGCGGCGCTCCGATCGTCGTCGGCAAAGGTGCCGTCCCCAGTGACCTGGCCGTACCCTCGGTCGTCGTCGGTGAACAACGTCGGGGAGAGGACGTAGCAGCGTCCGTGCCCCGAGCAGACGTCGTCGTCGATCACCACTCGCACCGGCGGGACGCTACTGGCGACATGCTCAGGGCAGGTTCACCGACTATCGGGGTCGAAGGTAACCACTGTGCTGGGCTCTCGTCGGCTTCGTCGCGCATTTGCTGTGGTCGCCGCCGTCACCTTCGGTGCTGTGCTCGTGCCCGTAACCGCGACCGCCGGCCGTGCTGCAAGCGCGCCGCCCCCGTTCGCCTTCACGGGAGCCATCGAAGGGTCCTACGGGCCGCCCTGGTCACACGCCGACCGGCTTTCGGCCATCAACTGGATGGCGGCCAACGGGCTCGACATCTACATCCACGCTCCCAAATTCGATCCCTACGCCCGGGCCAACTGGCGCGACCCCTACCCGCCGGCCCAGCGCGCTGACTTCGCCTCGGAGATCGCGCTCGCCTCTCGCCTCGGCGTCGCGTGGGTGCCGGACATCTCTCCAGGCTTGCCCGAGATCCCCGGTCCGCCCGCGTCGGTGCCGAGCACCGACATCTGTTTCTCATGCCCGGCTGACGTCGCCACCCTCGAGGCGAAGCTGCAACCGTTCTTCGCGGCCGGGGCCCGCACACTCATGATCTCCTTCGACGACGTCGCCAAGGCGTCGACGCATCCAGAGGACCTGGCCCGCTACGGCCGGGGCGATGCTGCCTACGGGAACATGAACCGCGACCTGCTCAACACTGTCGCTCGCCACTTTCAGGCCCAGGCCGCGGGCGCCCCGTTCCGCCTCTTTACCGTG
>JAFAUA010000248.1 GCA_019243595.1 Acidimicrobiia bacterium | reverse complement strand
GAACCCGGAGCCACCCACGCGCCGATCGAGGAGTTCCGCCGCCTGGTGATCGACCTCTACATCGCACCCGGCGAGCCCGGCTACTGGGAAAGCGCCATCCGTGACGGAGACGACGCCATGCGCCCGCCCGTCGAAAGCGCCATCCGCGAACGGCGGCCATTCACGATCGACGTTCTCTACGGCGATCAGGAGGGCGGCCAGCGCGTCGTCAGCCGCTTCATCGTCGTCCCCGCGGGCGACGACAGCTGGTACACCCAGACAGGCCGCCACTGGAACATCGACCGCCCCGACCCCCGCTAGGGGCCGACTACCTCAGGCCGACGCGGTCGAGAACCTCTTCGGGAAGCCCGATGAGGCCGGTGACGAAGGAGCCGAACTCGGCGTAGACGGCGGAGCCCTCGTCGAAGCGCATGCGGTAGACGCACTCCTTGAGGTCGACGGGGTCCTCAGCGAAGAGGGTGACGCCCCACTCCCAGTCGTCGAGGCCGACCGAGCCGGTGATCAGCTGGAGGATCTTGCCGGCGAACTCCCGCCCCACCTTGCCGTGGCCGAACATGAGCTCCTTGCGCTGCTCGAAGGGCAGCGTGAACCAGTTGGCGCCCGCCTCCCGCTTCTTCGACATCGGATAGAAGCAGATGGCGGTCTTGCCCGGCGGTGGCAGGTGGGGATGGAGCCGCGCCTCCAGCATCTCTTCCGGCATGCCCTTCGAGTACTCGCTGACCTCCGTAAGAGAGACGTAGGAGTCCGCGAAGTCCAGCCCGGCCCGGCGCAGCTCGGTCTGGAACTGCTGCAGGCGCCACAGGTTCGGGCCGACGACCATGAACCCGACGTCGGCCTTGTGCCCGAGGACGGCGAAGGGGATGACCTGGTGGTCGTCCTCTTGGCAGGACTTCACGGCGGCGAGGACAGCCTGGCGGTCGGCGTCGTGGCCGACGATGCAGAACAGGTGGAGGCAGCCCCAGCCTTCGGAGGGAGTGACAGGTTCGACCATCGCCGCCGAGCCTATGGGCCGCCGCCCCCTACGGCTTCTTCGCCTCGATCAAGAACCGGGTGGCGTCGTCGACGAACGCTCCCTCACGCGCGATGTGTTCGTGCATGGCCCGCAGCCGATTGGAGAACCGTCCGACGGCAAAGCCCGGAACGATCCAGACGACCAGGCGAAGGAAGTACACGACGGCACCGACGTCGAAGAACTCGGTCCGTAGACGCTCGCTCTGCAGCTCGGTGACCGTGAGCCCCACGGCCGTCGCTGCTTCGACAGCCGTCGCCGGATCACGACTCGAGTCGTCCGGCAGGGGCCCGAGGAAGAACTCGCTGAGCCGGCGAAGACTGTGCGGGCCGACCTGTTGGGACAGATACGTGCCACCCGACGCCAGCACCCGAGCGATCTCGGCCCACCACGTCTCGACCGGATGACGGCTGGTCACCAGGTCGAAGGCGCCGTCGGCGAACGACAAAGCCTTGCGGCCCCCGTCGGTCGCCACCACCCATGCGCCACGGGGGCGGAGGCGCCGGGCGGCAACGGCCACGTTGGGCACATAGCCCTCGCTCGCGACAAGCAGGGGCGGCAGCTTCGGAAGCCCGGCGAGAAGCTCGCCGCCGCCGGACTCCAGGTCAAGCATCCGCGTCGCATGCGCCGCTCGCTCGGCAACCCGCGCCGAGTAGCGCCAGCTGGGGCGCTCCTCAGTCGCCCGCCCGTCGAGCCAGCTGAAGTCCCACCCCGCGATCGGCGCCGTCTCGGCCTCGGCCACCAGCTGCGCGAAGCCTTCGGTCAGGTTCACCGCTGGAGCGGCGTCCTACGAGGCAGCACCTTGCGAGAGGCGATCCGCCAGCCCTGGGGCTCACGGCGCACGACGTCTTCGTAGACGACCGAACCAACCGATCCGTCGGCCTGGACGCCAAAGCCCTTTGACGACACCTCGACGTCGCCACCATTCGCGTCCGTGATCAGCACGTTCGTCACGTGGTGTCCCACGGGGTTCTTGTCGCCCAGCGCCACCGCCGCGTCCCGGATGGCGTCGATCCCCGTCAGCCTTCCGTAGCCGAGCGCTTCGAGGTCGTAGACCACGTCGACGGTGAAGAGCTCGTCGAGTCGATCGAACTGGCCGGAGTCGACGAGGTGTCCATGCAGGGCGATCAAGTCCGCGATCGCCGCTCGGTCGTCGCGTGTCAGTGTCATACGAGGTGGGCGTAACGGCTTATACGTTGATAGAACGTTACATCGATCCTTTCCCGGCACATGCAGCGTGGGCCCACGAAGGAACGCGCGTCGGATTCGAAACGGTGTTCATCCGGGCCCGCGCCGGCGGGTACGGGTTCTCGGGTCACACTGCCGCAGTGGAGGACGGGCGCCCGTGGACCGTGCGCTATCAGATCCAGGTGGACCGGCATTGGCGGACCCGCACGGCGGACGTGTGGCTGTGGACCGACACCGGTTACTCACAGCTCGCTGCGGCACGACGGCGCCGGTCGCTGGACCGTCGACGGCGAATATGCGACGCATCTCGACGAGTGCATGGATGTCGACCTGGAGTCCTCGGCATGCACCAACACCCTGCCCGTCCATCGGCTCGCCCCACACACCGACCGCCACGAAGCGCCGGCTGCGTACGTGCGTGTCGACGGCCGCGTCGAGCGGCTCGAGCAGACCTATCAGCGAGCGGCGGACGGCGTGGGCGGACCGGCCTACGACTACGAGGCGCCCCGTTTCGAGTTCTCCGCCCGGCTGGAGTACGACTGGTCCGGCTTGGTGCTGCGCTATCCGGGAATCGCGAGGCGAGTGACGTGATGACATCAGTAGAGGGGGTTCGGGTCGTCGTCACGGGCGCCACCAGCGGGCTCGGGCTGGCGATGGCTGAGGCGCTGGCGACCGGCGGTGCGCGCGTCGGCGTCACGAGCCGCAGCCGTGAGAAAGCCGAAGCGACCGCTCGACAGCTCGGTCCGGCCGCCATGGGACTCGGGCTGGACGTCCGCGACGAGGAATCAGTGGCGGCGATGGTCGACGACGCCGGCGAGCGTCTCGGTGGCATCGACGTGCTCGTCAACAACGCCGGCATCGGGATGCTGACCGTCAACCCGAAGTTCTTGACCGATCGACAGCCCTTCTGGGAGGTCTCGCCGGCGGGTTTCCGCGACGTGTTCGAGACGAAGGCCACCGGCACGTTCCTCGTTTCCCGTGCCGTCGTACCCCTGATGCTCCAGCGGGGCTCAGGTCGCATCGTCAACATCTCGATGAACGAATCGACGATGACCCGCCCCGGCTTCGTTCCCTACGGGCCGTCGGGCGCCGCCGTCGAGGCCCTCTCGCGCATCATGGCCGCCGAGCTCGAGGGCACCGGCGTCACGGTCAACATGCTGCTGCCCGGCGGCGCCACCGCGACCGGGATGGTGCCCGATGACGTTCCCGTCGAGCTCCGTGCGCGGCTGCTCGACCCCGCCGTCATGGGGCCGCCGATTGTGTGGCTGGCCTCACACGACGCCGAGGGTGTCCACAACCAGCGCATCATCGCCACAGAGTTCAACGCTGCGCGCAGCGAGTAGCGCTCACCCGTCACGTTTCATCGATCGCATTCGTCATAGGGCCGAGCCTTAGCAACGAAGCATCGAAAGGGAACACCAGCAATGAACCCGCAGGTCAGTGCCATCACGCTCGGAGTCGAGGACATCGACCGGTCGAAGGAGTTCTACGAGAAGGGCCTCGGCTTTCGCGTCGTCCACGAGGCGGAGGGGTTCGTGGCCCTCGGAGCGATCGGCGCCTCGACGTCGGTCGGGCTCTACACCCGTGACGCCCTCGCCGCCGACGCCGGCGTCGAGGCAGACGGAACCGGTTTCCGAGGGGCGATGACGTCGCTCATCTTCGAGGAGGCGGCCGCTGTCGACGCCCTCATCGAATCAGCCCAGAAGGCGGGCGGCTCGGTGATCAAGCCCGCCAAGAGCCAGCTCTGGGGCGGCTATACGGGCCACGTCACCGACCCCGACGGTCACGTCTGGAAGATCGGCTCCAACCACCGCCCACCGTTGTTCCGAGGGGGCAAGCGCCAGGGCGCGGCCCCGCTGCCGACGCGGCCGTCGCCGGAAGAGACGGCGGTTACCCTCGGCTGCCGCGACATCAAGCAGTCCAAGGCCTTCTACGCCGACGGCCTCGGCTTTCTGGTCGACAAGTCGTTCGGCAAGTTCTGCAGCTTCAAGGCCGAGGAAGGCGCCACCGCCCTGTCCCTCTACACGTGGGAGGCCCTGGCCGACGACGCCGGCGTCGACCCGCAGGGCCAGGGCTTCCGCGCAATGACCCTGTCCTATGTCGCATCGTCATCCGACGAGGTCGACGAGGTGATGTCGGCCGCCGCCAAGGCCGGCGCGTCGGTGACCGAGCCGGCCAAGGCGGCGTGGGGCTACAGCGGCCACTTCACCGACCCCAGCGGTCACATCTGGAAGGTGGCGTCCGGGAAGTAGGCGCAGCGCGGCGCGGTCAGCTCGAGTGACGGAACCGCCGCACTCGAGTCAACGATCCGCAGGGCGTGGCCGTGCAGAAGCGTCGGGAACGGTTGATGCTCGTGTCGTAGAACATCCAGCTGCAGCCTGCGTTGGTGCATGTCTTCAGCCGTTTCGGATCGCCGGCGCGGATCAGCTCGACAGCCGACGTGGCCACCGTCGCCATGACCCAGTCCCAGTCCCGGCGCAGCGGTTCCTGCAGAACGTCGAGCGCCGCACCCGTTCCCGCCACTCGCTGGCGAACGGGTGCGGCACTGACCCGGGCATCCAGCGCCCGCACGTCACGAGGACTGAGGCTTCCGTCGCTCGACCACTTCTCGAGGATGCGCCGGAGGTCGCGGCGCAGAGCGACGAGTTCCTCCAGCGGAGGGGCCGCACG
>JAFAUA010000187.1 GCA_019243595.1 Acidimicrobiia bacterium | reverse complement strand
CGAGCTCCTCGAGTTGGTCGGCCTCGAACCCGCGGAGTTCCGGCAGCGCTATCCGGACCAGCTCTCCGGTGGACAGCGCCAGCGGGTCGGCGTGGCCCGGGCGCTCGCCGCCGACCCGCCGGTCCTGCTGATGGACGAGCCGTTCGGGGCCATCGACCCCATCGCGCGCGACCGGCTGCAGGCCGAGTTCCTCCGCCTCCAGGGGGAGCTGAAGAAGACCGTCGTGTTCGTCACCCATGACATCGACGAAGCCGTGCGGCTCGGCGACCGCATCGCCGTCCTGCGCGATGGCGGCGTGCTCGAGCAGTACGACACGCCGGCGAACGTGCTGGGACGGCCGGCGACTCCCTTCGTCGCCGACTTCGTGGGCAAGGACCGCGGCCTCAAGCGCCTGAGCGTCACGCCGATCGACCTCAGCGGCCTGGAGCCGCCGCCGGGCGAGCTCCGAAGCGTCGACGACATCCCGGCGACGGTGCCGGTTGGCGCGACTTTGCGTGACGCGCTGGCCCAGCTGCTGCTCCACGACGCCCCGTTCGTGGGCGTCGTCGACGGCGACCGGTGCGTCGGTGTCCTCACCGCCGAAGGACTCCATAGTGAGTTGCGAAAGTCGCTCGACGACAGCGGCCAGTAGCTTGATTGACCGTGGCTGACCTACAGGCTCAGGTCGAAGAGCTCTGGGAGCGGCGCAGCGAGCTGAAGATCGCCGACGGCGATGCGCTGCCGGTCGTCCGCGAGGCGATCGATCTGCTCGACCGGGGCGAGGCACGGGTCGCCGAGGTCGGCGACGACGGCAACGTAATCGTGCACGAGTGGCTGAAGCAGGCGATCCTCATCTACTTCAAGTGCGAGGCGATGCAGACCCTCGAGCTGCAGCCCTTCGAGTACGCCGACAAAGTGCCGCTGAAGCACGGCTACGAGGCCGCGGGAGTGCGGGTCGTGCCCGGGGCATCCGCCCGCTGGGGTTCGTTCCTCGACCGTGGCGTGGTGATGATGCCGAGCTACGTGAACATCGGTGCCCGCGTCGGCGCCAATTCGATGGTCGACACCTGGGCCACCGTCGGGTCGTGCGCCCAGATCGGCGCCAACGTCCATCTGTCGGGCGGCGTCGGCATCGGCGGCGTGCTCGAGCCACCGCAGGCGGCGCCCGTGATCATCGAGGACGACGCCATGATCGGCAGCCGCAGCATGATCGTCGAGGGCGCGCGCGTGGGGCAGGGCGCGTTCGTGGGCGCCGGCGTGATCCTCGCCAAGTCCATGCCGGTGATCGACGTCGAGACCGGCGAAGAGATCAGCCGCGGCGAGGTGCCGCCCTGGTGCGTCGCCGTGTCGGGTACCCGCAAGCGGAAGTTCAAGGGTGGCAACTTCGGGCTGCCGGCGGTGCTCGTGATCAAGCGGCTCAAGGAAGGCGAGCGCCACGACAAGGCGCAGCTGAACGACGTGCTGCGCGAGCACGGCGTCACGGCGTGACCCCATTGAACTGAGATGACGGACCTGCTGGCGTTCACCGCCGAGCTTGTCGACATCCCCTCGGTCAGCCACCACGAGAAGATCGTCACTGACCACCTCGAAGGAATGCTGCGGGCGGTGCCGTGGCTCGAGGTCGACCGGGTGGGCGAGAACCTGGTGGCGCGCACGTCGGGCAGTGGCCCGCGACTGCTGCTGGGCGGTCATACCGACACCGTGCCGCCCAACGGGAACGAGCGGGCGCGGGTCGACGGCGGCGTCCTGTGGGGGCTCGGGTCGGCCGACATGAAAGGCGGCGTCGCCGTGCTCGCCGAGCTGGCGCGCACCGTCGAGCAGCCGGCGATCCCGGTGACCTACGTCTTCTACGAGTGCGAGGAGGTGGCGGCCGAGTTCAACGGCATCGAGCGCCTCTTCCGTGAGCGTCCCGATCTTCTGGAAGCCGACGCCGCCATCCTGGCCGAGCCCACCGGATCGCTCGTCGAGGCCGGCTGCCAGGGCACCATGCGGTTGGTGGCGACGTTCGGCGGCGAGCGGGCGCACACGGCGCGCGCCTGGCTGGGCCGAAACGCCATCCACCGGCTGGGGAACGTCCTCCAGCGTCTCTCGTCCTACATCCCCCGCGAGGTCGACATCGACGGCTGCCACTTCAAGGAGGGCGTTCAGGCCGTGATCGTCGAGGGAGGCGTGGCCCACAACGTCGTGCCCGACCGGGCCGTGCTCACCGTCAACCACCGCTTCGCCCCCGACCGCACACCCGAGGAGGCCGAGGCCTTCGCGCGGGGATTGCTCGCCGAAGCCGATGATGTAGAGGTGACCGACATGGCCCCGCCGGCTGCACCGGGCCTCGACCACCCGCTGCTCGCCGGGCTGCTCCAGCGGGTGGGGGAGCCGCCGACGGGCAAGCTGGGGTGGACCGACGTCGGGCGATTCGCGGCCCGCGGAGTGCCCGCGGCCAATTTCGGCCCCGGAGACCCCAAACTGGCACATCACGCCGAGGAGCGGGTGGGCCGCGGCGAGCTCGAGCGGGCGTACAGCGTGTTGCGTTCGCTGATCACCGAAGGGGTACAGGAGCCAGCGTGAGGAATGGCGAACACAAGAGGGTGCGCCTGCGCACAGCATCACGAATGACTGCGGCGACGTTCGCACTCCTCGCCGCAGCAGCCGTCATCGTGGGCACGGCCGCCCCGGCGCTCGCGTCCAACGACCCGCTCGTCCTGCAGGGCAAGCAGTGGGGTCTGGTCCAGGTCCACGCGCCCGAGGCGTGGGCGTCGTCGACGGGTCGCGACATCCGCATCGGCATCGTCGACACGGGCGTGTTCGCCAACCACGAGGACCTGGCTGGCAAGGTCGTCGCCAGCTCCGATTGCACCGGGGGCGGCGGGTGCGGTCCCGGCGGCGGCGACGACAATGGCCACGGGACCCACGTCGCCGGCCTCGCATCCGCTTACAAGGACAACGGTCGGGGCGGCGCGGGCGTGGCGCCCGACGCCAAACTGGTCGTGGCCAAGGTGCTCGGGAGTGACGGCAGCGGGGACACCGCCAACGTCGCTGCCGGCATCCACTGGGTCGTGCAGAACGGTGCCCGGGTCGTCAACCTCAGTCTGGGTGACAGCGGACTGGCGTCGATCCTGTTCAGCGACAGCACCTTCAGGGACGCCGTGAACTGGGCGTGGGACGCCGGCGCCGTGCCCGTCGTCGCTTCGGGCAACAACAACTTCCTCGGACTCGGCTCGGCCAACTACGGCAGCATGAACGCACTGGTGGTCGGCGCGACCGGGCCCGACGGCCAGCCCGCCAGCTACTCGAGCGCGATCGGCAGCGCCAAATGGGGTGTGATGGCGCCGGGCGGAGCGGGCACAGGCGACACCCAGGACGTGATCTCGACGTACTGGGACTCCAAGAACCCGGGCTCGACCAACAGCTACGCGTACATGGCCGGGACCTCGATGGCGACCCCGCACGTCACCGGCGCCGTGGCCGACCTGCTCGCTCGCGGCTACAGCCAGCAAGACGCCGTCAACCGCATCATCAACACCGCGACGCCCGTCGCCGGGTGCGGGGCGGGGACGTGCGGGCACGGCCTGATGAACGTTGCCGCGGCTGTCGGTCCGCCGGGTGCAGCGGGGCAGCCGGGAGCGTCTGCCGCCGGTCCGGCGAACAACGCCCCGGCCGCGCCGAGCGGTGGGGGCGCGGCGCCGCGCATCGTGCGGTCGCCGTCGACGTTCGCTCCGGCCGGGCCGAACGGGTCGACGACGACGGCGTCGCCGACAACGAGCACCAGCCCGGCCCCGACGGTCGAGGCGCCCGCCGGCGACAACCCGGTATTGGCCGCCGGCGCGCCGAAGTCGACCATCCACGGTGGGCGCGGCTCGTCGAGCCGCGCCGGTCAGGTGGCGCTGGCGATCGGGCTGTTGGGTGCCGCCGGTCTGGGGACCGGTCTCGCGGTGCGGCGCCTCAGAGGCGTCGCAGCACCGTGACGACCTTGCCGTAGATCGTCACGTCGCCGGCGTCGAACTCCATCGTCTTGAGCCGCGGGTTGGCGGGCTCGAGCGTGACCTTGCCGCCCTTGCGGCCGGTGTAGGTCTTGACGGTCGCCTCGTCGCCGGGGATCCCGGCGACGACGACGTCGCCCTTGCGGGCCTCGGACTGCTGGCGGGCGACGACGAAGTCGCCGTCGAAGATGCCGGCGTCGATCATCGAGGCGCCGCGCACCCGCAGCATGAACAGCTGGCCGTCGCCGGTGAGGTCCGACGGCAGCGGCCAGAGCTCGTCGACGTTCTCCTGGGCGAGCACGTCGGTACCGGCGGCGACCTCGCCGACGAGCGGGACGTGGCGGACCGGGCGCCGCTCGGCGGTGCTGCCGGACTCGACGTCGTAGTGCACCTCGATGGCGCGCGGCTTGGTGGGGTCGCGGCGCAGGTAGCCCAGGCGCTGCAGTGTGCCGAGGTGGGCATGCACGGTCGACGTCGATGTGAGGCCGACGGCCTGGCCGATCTCGCGCACCGACGGCGGGTAGCCGTGCGCGCGCATGTGCTCCTCGATCACCTTGAGGATCGCCAACTGGCGGTCGGTCAGCTTGTTGTCGGTCACACTCCACCCCCGAACAGGTGTTTGGACATTTCGACGGTAGCACGGCGCCCGGACCGAGGCAAACATCTGTTCGTTTGGGCCTTGACGCCGAACAGGCGTTCGTGGTTTGCTACGAACAGAGGTTCGATAAGAGCATGCTCTGGGTACAGAGCATGAAGGAGAGCACTTCCCATGGCCGCAATCGCCTATCCGAGGCCAAGTCGAGGAACGCAGGAGCCGGCTCGGCGCCACCTCCACGTGGTGCCGGCCCCCACTCGGGCCCGCCGTCGCCTGTCCCGCAGCGCGATCTACCGCCGTCGCCGGGTCGTGGTCGTCGCCGCCCTCTTTCTCGCCGTGTTCGTTCTGGTACTGGCTACCCGTGCCGCGCTGGGCGCTCTCGGAGGCGGACCCCTCGCCGCCCCCGGGACGCCCGCGGGGTCCCCTCCCGCAGCCGCCGCCGTCTACGTCGTGCAGCCCGGCGACACGTACTGGACGATCGCCCGCCGCCTGCAGCCCAGCGGCGACCTACGCACCTTCGTCGACCGGCTGTCCTCCGAGCATGGCGGTGCTCCGCTGCAGCCCGGCGAGCAGCTCGCACTGCACTAGCAGTGATACTGCGCTGACGTTTCACGCGTCTCCACTTGTAGCGTCGGAGGCCGTGCGGTGTCCGGCCTGCTCGAGTCTCGACGACAAGGTCGTCGACTCGCGGCTGGCCGACGACGGGGCTGCCATCCGTCGCCGGCGGGAGTGCCTGGCGTGCGGGCGGCGGTTCACGACGTTCGAGCGCATGGAAGAGGCGCCGCTCATCGTCGTCAAGCGGTCGGGCGACCGGGAGCCGTTCGCCCGGGCCAAGATCGTCGCCGGCATGCAGTCGGCGGCCAAGAACCGGCCGGTGACCGTCGAGCAGATGGACCAACTGGCGGCCGAGCTCGAAGAGGCGGTCCGGTCCCGTGGGGGACAGGCCACCTCCGAGGAGATCGGCCTCTCCGTGCTCGAGCGCCTGCGGGAGCTCGACGAGGTCGCCTACCTGCGGTTCGCCAGCGTCTACAAGGAATTCAGCGACGTCGGCGACTTCGAACGCGAGGCGGGTCTGCTGAGCGGGCCTGGGGACAAGGCAGGCAATCCACAGGGTTAGGGGTCTATCGATCCCCAGCGGACCTCCCGTAGCGTTCGCGCAAACCTTTGCAAACGCCCTTTGACCAGCACTTTCGCCGGGCGTAGCGCTTGACACCGATGTAATTACGGTGATGGAATGTACCCCGCATCTCGGGGCTCCAACTACCAGCAACCACAACATATTGTGGTTGGGAGCCCCCAGGACCTGGAAGGAGCCTGCATGGCCATCGCCCCGGAGCAGACGGGCATCGGCATTCGCCGCCACTTCACGACGCCCGACGTGGACCCCTACGACGAGGTCCTCTGGGAGCGGCGCGACGCCCGAATCACCAACTTCCGGGACGGCACGGTGGCCTTCGAGCAGACGGGCGTCGAGTTCCCCGTCAGCTGGTCGCAGAACGCCACGAACATCGTGGCTCAGAAGTACTTCCGGGGGCAGCTGGGCTCGGTCGAGCGTGAGAGCTCGCTGCGCCAGGTCGCCAACCGGGTGGTCGACACGATCACGGCGTGGGGCCGCAAGGACGGCTACTTCGTCGACCAGGCCGAGTCCGAGGCCTTCAGCGCCGAGCTCAAGCACCTCATCGTGCACCAGAAGGCGGCGTTCAACTCGCCGGTGTGGTTCAACATCGGCGTCCACGGCGAGCCGCAGCAGGCCTCGGCGTGCTTCATCCTCCACGTCGACGACACGATGAAGTCGATCCTCAACTGGTACGTCGAAGAGGGCACGATCTTCAAGGGCGGCTCGGGGTCGGGCATCAACCTGTCGAACATCCGCTCGTCGCAGGAGGCGCTGAAGGGCGGCGGCACGGCGTCGGGTCCGGTGAGCTTCATGCGCGGGGCCGACGCGTCGGCCGGCACGATCAAGTCGGGCGGCAAGACGCGCCGCGCCGCCAAGATGGTCATCCTCAACGCCGACCACCCCGACGTCCAGGACTTCATCTGGTGCAAGGCGGTCGAGGAGCGCAAGGCGCGTGTGCTGCGCGACGCCGGGTTCGACATGGATCTCGACGGCAAGGACAGCCACTCGACGCAGTACCAGAACGCCAACAACTCGGTGCGTGTCACCGACGAGTTCATGCAGGCAGTCGTCGACGACGGCGACTGGGCGCTGCGCGCCGTCACCAATGGCGAGGTCATCGAGCCGATCAAGGCCCGCAAGCTCTTCCGTCAGATCGCGGAGGCGGCGTGGGAGTGCGCCGATCCCGGCATGCAGTTCGACACCACGATCAACCGCTGGCACACGGCGTCGAACACCGGCCGCATCAACGCCTCCAACCCGTGCTCGGAGTACATGCACCTCGACAACTCGGCGTGCAACCTGGCCAGCCTCAACCTCATGAAGTTCATCGACGACGACGGTGTGTTCGACGTCGAGGGCTTCAAGGCGGCCGTGCGGGTGGTGTTCACGGCCCAGGAGATCCTCGTCGGCAACGCCGACTACCCGACCGAGGCCATCGGCGAGAACTCACGCCGCTTTCGCCAGCTGGGTCTCGGGTACGCCAACCTCGGCGCCCTGCTCATGGCCCAGGGCCTGCCCTACGACTCCGACGAGGGCCAGGCGTGGGCGGCTGCCATCACGGCGCTGATGACCGGTCACGCCTACGAGACGTCGGCCAAGACCGCAGCGCGCATGGGCCCGTTCGCCGGCTTCAGCGAGAACGAAGAGCCGATGAACCGCGTGCTTCGCATGCACCGCGACGAGGTCGCCAAGATCGACGAGGAGCTCGTGCCGCCCGACCTGCTCAGCGCTGCCCAGGAGGCCTGGGACAACGCGGTGGCCCTCGGCAAGAAGTACGGCGTGCGCAACTCCCAGGCCACCGTGTTGGCGCCTACCGGCACCATCGGCCTGATGATGGACTGCGACACCACCGGCATCGAGCCCGACCTGGGGCTTGCGAAGCTGAAGAAGCTCGTCGGCGGCGGCACGATGACGATCGTCAACCAGACCGTTCCTCGTGCGTTGGCCAAGCTCGGCTACGACCCCGACCAGATCAACGAGATCGTCGCCTACATCGACGAGCACAAGTCGATCGTCGGTGCGCCACATCTTCGGGCCGAGCACCTGCCGGTGTTCGCCTGCTCGATGGGTGACAACACCATCCATTACCTCGGCCACGTGAAGATGATGGGCGCCGTCCAGCCGTTCATCTCGGGCGCCATCTCCAAGACCATCAACATGCCCGAGGAAGCCACCATCGACGACGTCGAGCAGCTGCACATCGACGCTTGGAAGCTGGGCCTCAAGGCGGTGGCGATCTATCGCGACAACTGCAAGGTCGCCCAGCCGCTGTCGACGGCGAAGAAGGAGAGCGCGTCGGCGCCGGCCGACGACGCCACGGCCACGATCGACGTCGCGGCCGAAGAGCTCAAGGCCGAGGTCGCTCGCCTCGAGGCGATGATCCACCAGCCCATCCGCAAGAAGCTGGGTCGCACTCGCAACTCCAAGACCCTGTCGTTCCGGGTCGCCGACTGCCACGGCTACGTCACGGTGGGCGAGTACGAAGACGGCCGTCCGGGCGAGATCTTCCTCAAGGTCGCCAAGCAGGGCTCGACCCTGGCCGGGATCATGGACGCCTTCGCCATCTCCGTCAGCCACGGCCTGCAGTACGGCGTGCCGCTGCGGGCGTTCGTCGAGATGTACACCAACATGCGGTTCGAGCCGGCGGGCATGACCGACGACCCCGACATCCGCTTCGCCAGCTCGCTGGTCGACTACATCTTCCGCCGCCTGGCCGTCGAGTACCTGCCGTTGGAGGACCGCATGGAGCTCGGCATCCTCTCGGTCGGCGAGCGGCTTCAGCCCACCTTGCCCGGCGTCGAGGAG
>JAFAUA010000577.1 GCA_019243595.1 Acidimicrobiia bacterium | reverse complement strand
GTAAGCATTCCGGCTGCTGTCAGCACCACTGTGGCTAGTGCTGCGACTCGTGCCTTCACGAGAGTGCTCCTTCTTGTGCCGATGTGGTCCCCCGGAGTACGGCTGTTACCGACTCCGCCCTACCTGTACCTACGGATGACCCACTCTGTGATGACGGGGTCTCCCCCAAAATTCTCACGGAGCGTTTGATCCAGGCCTGCTCGTTGCCAATTTGTCCGTTATGTAAACGCGGACAGTGGTGAAGCCTGGTTTGGAGATTCGACGCGCGAAGCACTTCACCTCCCCGCCGGAGTCTTTAGTTAGCACATCGGCGGGCTGGGTTCCAAGCTTTCCCGCAGCAGAGTACCCAAGCGCTCGCGGTGGTAAGCACCATCTCCGAACACAAGCTGGTCGAGCTGACTCCGCTTGACGAACAGATGAAGGTCATGCTCCCACGTGAAGCCGATGCCGCCGTGGACCTGCAGACCGCTGGCCATCACCCTTCGGGCCGCGTCGGAGCACCACGTCTTGGCCGTTGAGGCCGCCATATGCGCATCGGCGTCACCGGCGCTGAGGCACCACGCCGCCCAGTACGCCGTCGACCGCATGCCCTCGACGTCGACAAGCATGTCCGCGCACCGGTGCTTCACGGCCTGGAAGCTGCCGATGGGCTTGCCGAACTGCACGCGCTCTTTCGCGTACTCGGTCGCCATATTGAGGACGCGAGCCGCGCCGCCCAACAGTGCGGCCGCGTAGAGGGTCGCGCCGCGGTCGAGAAGCTGCGTCGCTTCGTCAACACCGCCAATCGCTTTGGTGCTGCGTCCCTCCAGACGCAGCCAGCCCAACGGACGGGTGAGGTCCATCGCCGGCTCGCGTTCGATCGCCGCGCCGTCGGTGAGGTCGACGAGCAACACTTCTTTGTTGTCGTTGCCGAGCACGATGGCGACATCAGCGACCGGCGCGTACGGCACGGGAATGTCAGGTCGCCAAGCAACCGCGGCGACGGCATCACCGCTGAGAAGGCGCTCGACCCACGCGTCTTGATTGGCCTGCGCCAGGGCACCGGCCGCTAAGAGGGTCTCGACGAACGGCGCGGGCGCGCTGTGCGCGCCGACCTGTTCGGCAAGCACGGCCGCCTCGACCATGCCGAGGCCCAACCCGCCTTGTGCTTCCGAGAGCTCGACGCCCGTCCACCCCTGGTCGACCATCGCCTTCCAGAGCGCGGCGTCGAATGCCTCTTCTCTCTGCGCCGAGGCGCGGACCCGTTCCGGTGTCGACATCGAACCGAGGAGGTCGGCCGCTGCGTCCTGCAGGGCACGCTGATCGTCGGAGAGCTCGAAGTCCATAGAGCGGCCGGAGTGTATGACGCGGTCGTCAGTAATCTCCGGTGCGATGGACCTCTCCCCTACGGCCGAGCAGGAGGCGCTGCGCCAGGAGGTGCGCGGCTGGCTGCAGGCCAACCTCCCGTGGGAGTACGGGGTGGGGCTGCCGCCGCGGTTCGACGACCTCGACGAAGAGGTCCGCTTCCTGCGCCAGTGGCAGGGCACGTTGGCCGGCGGACGGTGGGTCGGCGTGGCGTGGCCGTCGGAGTACGGCGGACGCGGCCTCGGACCGGCCGAGCACTTCGTCGTCCAGGAAGAGCTGGCGCGTGCGCGTGCACCCGAGCTCGTCGGCCGCATCGGGGTGAACCTGGCCGGTCCGACCCTGCTGGCGCACGGATCGCCGGGGCAAAAGGCGCGCTGGCTGTCGAAGATCCTCTCGGCCGAGGAGCTGTGGTGCCAACTGTTCAGTGAGCCGGGCGCGGGCTCGGACCTGGCGTCGGTGTCGACCCGGGCCACCGCGGTCGAGGGCGGCTGGGTGCTGAACGGCCAGAAGGTGTGGACGTCGTACGCGCAGTTCGCCGACTGGGGCGTCTGCCTGGCGCGCACCGACGCGGACGCGCCCAAGCACAAAGGCATCTCCTATCTGGTCGTCGACATGCGCGCGTCCGGCGTGGAGGTCCGGCCTCTGGTGCAGGTGACCGGCGAGGCCGAGTTCAACGAGGTCTTCCTCAGCGACGTCTTCGTCCCGACCGAGCAGCTGGTGGGCGGTCTGAACGAGGGTTGGCGCGTCGCCAACGCCACGCTCTCGCACGAGCGCGGCATCAACCCGCGGCAGCTGGTTATCCACCTGCAGCTGCTCGACGAGCTCCTTCGCCTGGCAACGAAAACCGGTGCGTGGGACGACTGGCGGCTGCGTCAGCGCCTGGCCGAGGCGTTCGTGGAGGTCAAGCTCTTCCAGCTCCACAACTGGCGCACGCTGTCGCGCGTGCAGAAAGGTCTGGAGCCCGGCCCCGAGGGGTCGGCCCTCAAGCTGTACTGGAGCGAGATGAGCAAGCGCCTGCACGAGACGGCAATGGCGGTACTCGGGCCGGCCGCGCCTTTGTGGCGCGGCGCGTCGGAGAATCCCGGCGACGGCACCTGGCAGCGGTCGTGGCTCTACTACCAGGCGTCGTCGATCTTCGCCGGCACCAACGAGATCCAGCGCAACATCGTCGGCGAACGTGTGTTGGGATTGCCCCGTGGCTGAGGCTCCCGTCCTTTACGAGGTCGACGGGGCCGTCGCCACCGTCACCCTGAACCGTCCCGAGGCGGCGAACGCGCAGTCGACAGCCATGCTCGAACAGCTGTCGGACGTGTTCAAGCAGGCTGATGCAGACGACGACGTACGCGTCGTCATCCTCGCCGCCAACGGGAAGCACTTCTCGGCGGGCCACGACCTGAAGGGCCTGTTGGATCCGGCGGCCGCCGACCCTTGGCGGGAGATGCGGGATACGGCCGAGGGGAAGCTGCGCCACGAGCAGGTCATGTACTTCGACAAGTGCATGGAGATCTACGACTTCCGCAAGCCGACGATCGCCGCCGTGCAGGGAAGCTGCGTCGCCGCTGGCCTGATGCTGGCGTGCATGTGCGATCTGATCGTCGCCGCCGACGACGCCAAGTTTTCCAACCCGGTGCTGCGGATGACCGGCGCCGGTGTCGAGCTGCTGGTCGAGCCGTGGGAGCTCGGCATGCGCAAGGCCAAGGAGTTCCTGCTCACTGGCGACACGATCGACGCTCAGGAGGCGTGGCGGCTCGGGCTCGTGAACAAGGTCGTGCCCCGCTCGGAGTTGGCGGCCGCGGCCCGAGAGATGGCCGACAAGGTTGCGCTTGTCCCGCCGATCACTGCTCAGTCAGTGAAGGACACGCTCAACCACACCCACGACGTCATGGGCAAGCGCGAGGCGTGGAAGTACCACTTCATGGTCCACCAGTTCGTGTCCAACACCGACACGGCGCTGTCGGCCCTCGAGGCCCGGAAACAGAAGGGCTCGATGAAGGAAGTCTTCGCCGAGCACCAGCGCGACACAACGAGCGAGCGGTAGCGAGCGAGTCAATGTGGCAGCACCCATGGGTCACGGAGCTGCCGAAGGCAGCGGAGTGACCCTCCCGCTCGAAGGGCTCCGCGTCGTCGACGTCGGCACGCGGATCTCCGCCCCGTTCTGCGCCGGTCTTCTCGGCGAGCAGGGTGCTGAGGTGATCAAGGTCGAGGACCCCAAGGGCGGGGACTTCATGCGCACCATCGGACCCTTCGTTGAGGGCCACTCGTTGTTCTGGGCCGTGGAGGGGCGGGGCCGCGAGAGCGTGACGTGCAACCTGCGCGTGCCGGAGGGCCAGGAGCTCTTCCGGCGCCTGTGCGCGAGCGCGGACGTCGTGTGCGAGAACTTCCGGCCCGGGACCATGGAGAAGTGGAACATCGGTCCCGGCGATCTCGATCCGCGGCTCGTGTACGTGCGTATCTCGGTGTTCGGCCAGGACGGGCCGTACTCGCTGCGACCC
>JAFAUA010000545.1 GCA_019243595.1 Acidimicrobiia bacterium | reverse complement strand
CGCATGCGCGCCGCCGGCCTCGAGGTCACCGGCTCCCACCACGCCCACGCCCTCCACTCCCCGTACTGGTGGATCAAGTGCGCGGTCGGCGTCGACAACGACCAGGCGCTGCCCGCCCGCCTCTACCACCAGTTCCTCGTGTGGGACATCTCCCACCCTGCTTCGCCGCTGCGGCGGCTCGAGCAGGCCCTCAACCCCCTGATCGGCAAGAGCCTCGTGATGTATGCGACCAAGCCCGCCGTTGCGCCGGCCCTACCCAAGGAGCCGGCCCGTGCAGCTGCCTGACGTTCCCGGAATCCTCGAGCCCCAGGAGATCGCCGCCACCGTCGACGGCATCGCCGAGATCCAGCTGGCCGACGGGATGATCCCCTGGTTCCCCGGCGGCCACTGCGACCCGTGGAATCACGTCGAAGCGGCGATGGCGCTGCTCGTCGGCGGCCGGCGGGCGGAGGCCGAGCGGGGATACGAGTGGCTGCGCGCCAGCCAGCGGGCCGACGGCTCCTGGCACCACTACTACGTCGACGGCGGCGTCGAGGACCCCAAGTTCGACGCCAACGTGTGCGCCTATCCGGCGACCGGCGTGTGGCATCACTTCGTCGCCACCGGCGACCGCGGCTTCCTCGAGGAGATGTGGCCGGTCGTCGAGCGGGCGATCGACTGGGTCCTCGCGCTGCAGACGCCGCGCGGCGAGATCAAGTGGGCCCGCCACGCCGACGGCACGCCGTGGCCCTACGCCATCCTCACGGGCTCCTCGAGCATCTTCCACTCGTTGCGCTGCGCCATCGCCATCGCCGAGGAGCTGGGCCGCGAGCGCCCCGACTGGGAGCTGTCGGCCGCCCGCCTCGGTTACGTGATCGCCCGCCGTCCCGAGTACTTCGCCCCCAAGGACCGCTGGGCGATGGACTGGTACTACCCGGTGCTCACCGGCGTCCTGACCGGAGACGAGGCGCGCGCCCGACTCGACGACCGGTGGGACACGTTCGTGATGGAGGGCCTGGGCGTCCGCTGCGTGGCCGACCGTCCCTGGATCACCGCCGCCGAGACGTGTGAGTGCGTGATCGCCCACGACGCCGTCGGCGAGCAGGGCAAGGCCCTGGCGCTTTTCGAGTGGGCCCAGCACCTGCGCCTGCCCGACGGCTCCTACTGGACGGGCATGGTGTATCCCGTCGAGAAGACCTTCCCCGGCGGCGAGTGCAGCACGTACACGGCTGCGGCCGTGGTGCTGGCGGCCGACGTCCTGGCCGGCACCAACCCCACGTCGGGCCTGTTCCGGGGCGAGACGCTCCCGGCGTTCGACGCCCTGGCCGAGGACGCGGTCGACGACCGGCGATAGCGCGGCCGCGGCATTGCCGCAGTTCGGCGCGGCGGTGCTCACCGCCATGCCGATGGAGCTGGCGCCCGTGCGCCGGCGCATGCAGAACCCGCAGCCGTTCCCGGCGCTCGGAAAGCGCGCCGTCACCGGCCACCTCGGGGGAGTCAACGTCGTGGCGACAGCGGTCGGCGTCGGCACCCGCCGCGCCGAGGAGACGACCGAGCGACTCTTCCGGTCGGCGTCGGTACCCCTCGTCATCGTCGTCGGCATCGCGGGCGCGTCCGCGCCCCACCTGAAGATCGGCGACGTCGTCGTCCCCGAGTCGGTGATTCACGGGCCGGCAGGGACGACGCATACGTCGACGGAGTCGGTCGCCCGCCCCGACCGCAAGGGCACCATCCGCACCCACAACGAATTGCTCGTCGACCCCGACGGCGTCGCCGCCCTGCACCGCTCCGGCGTCGTGGCCATGGACATGGAGACAGGCGCCATCGCCGCGGTGTGCGAGCGCCACGGCGTGGCGTGGACGGCGTTCAGGGCGATCGGCGACAACCCCGAACGGCCGGTCGATCCCGACTCGATGACGATGCTCAACCCCGACGGCACCGGGAACGTGGGCGCCGCGCTGCGGTTCGTCGTGCGACACCCCCTCAGGATCCCGGGCCTGGTGCGCATGGGCCGCGACGGCGCCAAGGCCTGCAACGCCGCGGCCGCGGCCGCCGAAAAGGCCCTGCAGAACCTCTAGCGCCGCCGATTGCCGGCGGTTAGTGTGACCACGCGGTCATACGGACAGAGGGGGTCTGGGATGACGACGTTCGAGGTGGCGCTGGACGGTCCGAAGGACTGGGGAATCGACTCGCCGTCGACGACGATGTTCGACTTCGACTACAAGGGCGGCCGCGACCAACTGCTGCGTCTGTACGACAAGGGCACGCGTCGCCAGTGGATCGGCAGCGACCGCATCGACTGGTCGCTCGACGTCGACCCCGAGGGGCCGGTCGGCATGCCTGAGGAGTTGCACCCCATCTTCGGCACGCCGTGGTGGGACAAGATGACCGACAAGGAGCGCATCGAGGCCAAGCGCCACGTCGAAGCGTGGCGCTTCAGCCAGTTCATGCACGGCGAGCAGGGCGCCCTGATCTGCACCGCCAAGATCGTGCAGACGGTGCCCAACGTCGATTCGAAGTTCTACGCGGCAACGCAGGTGATCGACGAGGCCCGCCACGTCGAGGTGTACAGCCGCTACCTCTACGACAAGGTGCAGCTCGTCTATCCGCTCAACAAGAACCTCGAGAGCCTGCTCAACGACGTCATCGAGGACAGCCGGTGGGACATGACCTACCTCGGCATGCAGGTCCTCATCGAGGGTCTGGCGCTGGCCGCCTTCGGCACCATCCGCAACATGGCCACCGAGCCACTGGCCAAGGCCATCAACGCGTACGTCATGCAGGACGAAGCGCGTCACGTGATGTTCGGGCGTATCGCCTTGCGCGACTACTACCCCCAGCTCACGCAAGCAGAGCGAGACGAGCGCGAGGAGTTCTGCGTCGACGCCTGCTACCGCATGCGCGATCGCTTCCTCGGCGAAGAGGTCTGGGATCGATTGGGTCTGCCGCCTGAGGTGGCCGAGTACGTCGAGAACTCGGAGATGCAGCGCCAGTTCCGCAGCTATCTCTTCCTACGCATCGTGCCCATTCTCAAGGACATCGGTCTGTGGGGCCCCAAGATCACCAAGGCCTTCACCGACATGGGCGTGATCGAGTTCGCCGATAGCGACCTCGACGGCGAGATGGCCAACGACGAGAAGGCCGCCGAAGACTTCGACAAGGCCCGCATGGCCCACATCGAAGAGGTGGCGGCGGAGGCCTAACCCTTCGGGCTCACGCCCTCGTAGTGCCGGCGTTCTCGGGCACCCCGCCTCCCTTTGACGTTGGCCGTTCTGGGACGCTTCGTCAACGATCAGTCACACCGGTGACGCCGACCGTCCTCAATGAAGGGAGGGTCGGTAGATGAGTTCTTGGGCGCGGCCGTCGAGCGTCCGGGTCTCGAGCAGCTCCAGGTCGAAGTCGGCCGCACCCTGGAAGATCCGCTCCATTCCGGTCTGACCCGTAATCACAGGGAACAGCGTCACCTGTACGCGGTCGACCAGACCAGCCGCCATAAGTGCCCGGTTCATCGACAGGCTGCCGTGCGAACGCAACGGCAGGTCGGACTCCTTCTTGAGTCGGGCGACGACGTCAACCGCGTCACCGCTCGCGACACTCGCGTTCGGCCAGTCGAGGGGCCCTTCCAGCGTCGTCGACACCACCGTTGTCGGGAGGTCGAGCATTCGCGTGACCCATGCGTCTCGCAGTTCGGACTCCACGGTGCTCGACTCCAGCATCCGCGCGAACGCCCGGTACGTGTTGGCCCCCAGCACCATCCGCTGGTCATCGTCGTACACGGCGAGGCGATGGTCGAGCAGCTCGGGCCCTTGCTTGCCCCAGTAGCCGGTCCAGTCCCCGCCGGCGGCCCCGAAGCCGTCGAGGCTGGTGAAGACGTCGAAGGTGTAGGTCGCGGTCATGTCGTCCCCTGGGAGCGGTTGATCGGTGTGAGTTCAGACGAAATCCAGCTCCGGAACTCATCGCGGTTGGGTTAGGCAGCGGGATGTCAGCCGTCGTCGAAGAGTTCTCGCTCGAGCGCGGCCACCAGCCACTCGCGCCATGCCGACTCGCTCCAACCTCGGACCCCCACCATCAGCTGGTACATCTCGTCGCTAACCAAGCTGAAGAAGACGTCAGCAGCCCGGTTCGCCGTCCGGCCGCTTGGAAACCCGGACCCTTGTCTGACCATTTCGACGAGTGCCGTCTGCGTGACATACCGCCGCCGCTGATCCTCCGCTACTACCGATCGCAAATCTGGCTCAACTGCGGCGACCTGCCGTAACACTGCTCGAAGCGGCGCGGTGCGGGCGACGATCTCGGTCGTCTTCCGCTGGGAGCTCTGGTTCAGCTCGCACCCGCTGGAGCCGACAGCTGCCTAGACCAACGGCCAGAACAGGTCCTCAACGTGTGGCCGCGCCGCCTCGAATGTGATGATGGGCGGGTGGCGATGTGCGAGTCCGTGAAGACCACCCGCAGCCGTGTGGTGGTCGCTGCCGCGCTGCTCGTCGTGAGTGCGAGCTGCGGACGCATCACCAGCCACTTCTCCGGCCACGACACGACTCACAAGGGCGCCTTGTCAGCGGTGCCGTCCGCTGGGCCTGTCGGTACGGTATTCAACCTCAAGGCCAGTGGTCTCAAGCCCGGTGAGGCGATGACGTTTGAGGTCGACCCTCCGAAGGGACATCCGTTCATCGGCCCACCACACACCGCGGGTCCCGATGGGACCGTCAGCTCGACCTACACACCCCAAGGCGGCGATGCGCCTGGGACCTACGCGCTCAAGGCCACGGGCGATCGCGGCACCCGGGCGACGGCAACGCTCTCGGTGGTTGCCGGGTCGACGACGACGACGACCACCCGCCACCACTAAAGGCAGATCCCCAGCCGCAAAGAGAAGTCCCTGCGCGTGGGCTCCCTCCCGCCTTTACGGCTGGGAGGCGTATCCCACGGTGACCGAAGCCGCCCGGGCACTGGGGCTCAACGGCTCGGGCGTGAAGGTGACCTGGCCGGAGCCCGAGCACGGCAAGCTCAACGTCGTCGGCAA
>JAFAUA010000515.1 GCA_019243595.1 Acidimicrobiia bacterium | reverse complement strand
TCGTGTGCGAGCGCATGGGGTCCGACGCCATCGAGCTCAACGCCAGCCGCCTGCCGGTGATGGCACCTCTGGCCCGGGCCTTCTTCCCCAAGGCGTACCGCAAATCGGTCACCAAGAACTCCGACGTCTCTTGACTGAGCACGGTGTCGCCGGGCGGGTGGTGATCGTCACCGGCGCCGGTCAGGGCATCGGCCGGGGCATGGCACTGCACCTGGGACGTAACGGCGCCTCGGTCGTCGTCGCCGAGTGGAAGGAGCACCGAGCCACGCGGACCGTGGATGAGCTGACCGAACTCGGCGTGGCCGCGCTGGCCGCCGTCTGCGACATCAGCAAGAAGGACGACGTCGACGCCATGGTCGCCGCCACCGTTGACCACTTCGGCCGCGTGGATGGGCTGATCAACAACGCCCAGACCTTCCGCCCCCAGGCGCCGGTCGCGACGGTCGGCGAAGAGGACGTCGACGTGTTCTACGGCTCAGGCGTCAAAGGCACGCTGTGGGCGATGCAGGCCGTGTACCCGCACATGAAGGACGCCGGATGGGGGAGGATTGTCAACTTCGCGTCCGCCGCCGGGATCACGGGTATGCCCGGGTACGGCGCCTACAACGCCTCCAAGGAAGCGATACGGGCGCTCACGCGCACGGCGGCGCGTGAGTGGGGGCGCGACGGGATTGTCGTGAACTGCATCTGCCCGGGGGCGGCGTCCAAGCGAGGACAGGAGGCGGCGGCCCGGGACACCGATGCCCACCGAGAGTTCATGAAGGATCACCCGATCGGCCGCCAGGGCGATCCCGAGGACGACATCGCGCCAGTGGCGCTGTTCCTCTGCTCGGACGCGGCGCGCTACCTCACCGGCCAGACGCTGATGGTCGACGGCGGCGCGTTCCTATTCGCCTAGGGATACGGTTCGCCTGTGCGCGTACTGATCACGGGCTGTTCGACAGGTATCGGGCGGGCGACGGCGGTCGAGCTGACCAAGCGGGGCTACGAGGTGGTCGCGACCGCCCGGAAGCCCGAGAGTCTCGAAGACCTCGACGTCGCCGAGCGCCTGCGACTCGATGTCGACGACGACGCCTCGGTCGCCGACTGTGTCGCCGAGGCCGGGCCGGTCGAGGTCCTCGTCAACAACGCCGGCTTCGAGGTCTCCGGCCCGCTCGAGCGGCTGCCGGTCGACGAGGTCAAGCGCATGTTCGAGACCAACGTGTTCGGCGCCCTGCGCATGATCCAGGCCGTGCTGCCGTCGATGCGCGAGCAGGGCGGGGGAACGATCGTCAACGTGTCGTCGGTAGCCGGGCGTGCGGTCGCTCCTTTGGGCGGTGCGTACTCGGCGTCGAAGTGGGCGCTGGAAGCGCTGTCGGAAGGCCTGCATATCGAGATGCGTCACTTCAACATCTGGACGTACATGATCGAGCCCGGCGCCATCGACACGAACTTCGAGACGAACATCCGCCGCTACGGCGTCGACGACCAGCCCTACGACGAATTGCAGAAGCAGTGGGATGAGGCCTTCGACCGTCTGGGGCGGCAGGACGCACCGGGACCTGAGATCGTCGCAGCCACCATCGCCGAGGCCATCGAGAGCGATGGAACGAAGTGGCGCTGGCCCGTCGGCGCCGATGCCGAGCGCATCTGCGGCGCCCGGGACTCGATGAACGACAACGCCTTCGAGGCGTCCATGCGGGAGACCCTCCAGTTCCACTGGTAGTCCGGCCCGCGACTGTCGATGACATCGACGCCGTCCTCGATGTCTTCGAGGCAGTGGCGGCCGAGGGTCGATGGATTGCGACCGAGGTGCCTTTCGACCGGGCCGAGCGGGCGCGCCGGTTCGAGCACACGATCGCGGTGCGCGATGACGCCACCTTGCTCGTCGTGGTCGATGACCTCACGGTCGTCGGTCAGCTGTTCATTGAGGTCGCGCCGTATGGTGTCGCCGACCTTGGGATGTGCATCGTCGTCGATTACCGCGGGCGTGGTGTCGGGAGCGCTCTCATGGAGACGGCTATCGGCTGGGCCCGTGAACACGGCGCCCACAAGGTCGCCCTCCAGGTGTGGCCGCACAACGAGGCGGGCATCGCCCTCTACCGGAAGTTCGGCTTCGAGGAAGAGGGTCACCTGCAGCGCCACTACCGCCGTAAGAACGGCGAGCTCTGGGGCGCCGTGATCATGGGGCTCGCTCTTTAGCGGCTGCGCCTCTTAGCTTGCGATCAGCTCGTTGAGCTCACCCTCGGAGCCAAACAGCTCCTGGCGCCATTCCGCGATGAGGGCTCGGGTGTCGCGATCGTTCGGGTGGAAGTTCCGCTGGTGGTACTGGAAGAGCTGGCGCACGGTGCGAGCGCTCGTAAAAGGCGACTCCCTCATGCGGGCGAGTCCGCGCAACATACGGAGCGGGTGACGTCGGGCGTCGCGGTCCTTGGCCACAGAGATGATCGTCCAGACCCCGGTCTCGAAGATGAAGTTGAGGTGCACGACGAACATCGCCGCTTGCCGCATCCGCTCGGTACCGCCGACCGCCTTGTACACGTCGAAGGCGACCGCCTTGTGCTCCGCCTCCTCGAGGGCGTGCCACATGAGCAGGTACCGGACACCGTCGTGGTCGATCTCGTCCCTGGCCTCGGCGTTCCTGAGCAGCGTCTCGGCCAGGGTCGCCGTGTAGTGCTCGAGCGCCGCCGTGACCGCCAGGTTGAACTTCTCGCTTTGGATGCGCTCCCGCCATTCCAGGGTCTTCAGGATGTACTTGCCGATGGCGCGGGTCGGATATCCGTGATCGGCGAGCCGCTCGTTGAGGACCCGGTGCTCCTTGCCGTGCATCGACTCCTGACCGACGAATCCCTCGACGTCGACCCGCAACTGGGGGTCGGTGATGCGGTCCCGGACGCGCTCGACCGACCGGACGAAGAAGTCCTCGCCGTCGGGAAAGACCGACGACAAGACCGCAAGCACGTGGCTTCCGACGATGTCACCATCGCGAGCGAAGTGCTTCGGGAGGTCATCCAGGGAGGCGTCGAACTCCATCGGTCTCATCGGCACGCGTTCGTCTGGAGTCAGTGTCGCAACCATGTAGAAAGCCTCCCCGTTGCGCACGCGAGGAAAACCGCGGCCCGTAGGATGCCCCCGTGAACACAGCGACGAACGGCGATGTGGCGACCTACTACGAGTCGTTCGGCGATCCCGCCGAGCCGACGCTGTTGTTGATCAACGGGCTGGGCTCGCAGTGCATCAACTACGCCACCGAGTGGTGCGAGATGTTCGCCGGCGAGGGCTATCAGGTCGTGCGCTTCGACAACCGTGACGTGGGCCTGTCGTCCAAGCTCGACGACAACCCGGACTACACGGCGGCGGACATGGCCTCCGACGCCGTGGCCGTCCTCGACGCCCTCGGTGTGGAGCGGGCCCATGTCATGGGCTGCTCGATGGGCGGGATGATCGTCCAGCGGCTGGCCATCGACCACGCCGACCGGTTGCTTTCGATGACGTCGGTGATGTCGCGCACGGGCGAGCCCGGCTACGGCGACAGCTCGCCCGAGGCCCTCGCCATTCTGATGGGCAAGCCTGCCAAGTCCCGCGACGAGTACATCGAGCGCCAGGTCGCCGCCCTCCACGTATACGGCTCCAAGCCCG
>JAFAUA010000357.1 GCA_019243595.1 Acidimicrobiia bacterium | reverse complement strand
GCGAGCTTCGACACCGCGTAGGGCGACCGTGGGACGGTGGGCGCCGACTCCGGCGTCGGTCGGTGGTCGGACCCGCCGTAGACGCTCGAGGAGGAGGCGTAGACGACGCGCCGCACACCGGCGTCGAGGGCGCACTTGAGAATGGTGAGCGTGCCGTGCGTGTTCGCCGTGTCCGTCTCGAGCGGGCGCTCGACAGAGAGGGCGACGGCCCGGTGCGCGGCCTCGTGAAACACGACTTCGACCCCATCGAGTGCCGCCGCAACCGCGGGCGCGTCGGCGACGTCGCCCTGGATGAGGTGGGCCTTGGGGTTGACGTTCTCGGCGAACCCGCTCGAGAGGTCGTCGAGGACCCGGACCGAGTTCCCGGCGTCGATGAGTCCGTCCACGAGGTGCGAGCCGATGAAGCCCGCGCCGCCGGTGACCAACGCCTGCATGGCCTGCACGGTACCGACGATCGAACGTGGAATCGAAGAGCGCCGACCCGTACACTTCCCCCCAGGGACGGGTGGTCACACCTGCGGGCGGGGTTCGACATTCGACGACCCCGGAGAACGAAGTGGATCCCGACCTGCAATTCGAATGGGCTGACACGCCGTACTTTCTGTTGCCTGAGTCCGAGCTGACCGACGTCACCGGCTCGGCCGTCTTCGCGGCCGAGCCGCGAGAGGAGGACGACGCCGGTCCGAAACCCCCGAACCTGTTGGAAGAGCTTCACGACGCCCATGCGACGATCGCTCGTTTCGAGGCGGATCGACACGCGGCACGAGCGCGCATCGAGGAGCTCGAACACTCGTGCGCGTCGCTGGAGGAACGGCTTGCGGGCTCCCGCCGGCGTCTGCTCATCCTCGAGCGACAACTCGAGGATGCCGGAGTTGAGCCGGCGAGAGAGCCGGTAACCCGGGCATCGTGGCTCGACCGAATCTTTGGCGGCCTGTCATCGCACGCTAACGCCTGAGCGGCACCGCGAAGTCCGCTCGGACCCGTTCGGTACGCTCGCGTCGTGAACAGCGACAGTCGGGAGCAGCGCGCGACCGGCGACAACGACGAAGGCGACGACTTCACGCTCCGGTGGGCCCAGGCGAAAGACCGCTGGACCGAGGTCGTCGAGGACAAGGGCGATTTCCTCGTGGGCGATGAGTCTGGCGAGCCGTTGGCGCCCGCCGCGACCGGTGAGGACCTTCCGTGGGGTACGAAGGCCGAGGCGGACACGCCGGCGTTCCTGCTGTCGGACCCGGCCGAGCCCGACGTCGACGACGAGATGCCGCCCCACGGCGATCCCCTCGAGGAGACCATGGAGGCCGAAGCGTTCTCGGCCGGCGCCGGAGCAGGAGCAGGATCCGGAGGCGGCGCAGGAGGCGGGGCGCGCATGGGCAACCTGCAGGACGCTCTGGCCTCGATCCGTGAGCGGGTGCAGTCGCTGTCGAGCGACATGCCGGGACCGGGACGGCAGGGGGCGGCGGCGGCCAGCCAGCTCGCCCTCTACCGGGCGGCGACCGACGACCGCACGCTGTCGGAGCTGCGCCGACACGGCACCGAGACCGAGAACCTGCTGCGCAGGCTGGCGGCGAACCTGCAGGACCTGTCGACCGACCTGCGCAGCATCGTCGACGCCGCCCGCCGGGCGATCGACCAGACCTCCGAGCAGGCCGAGTCGAGCATCGAGCTGGGCCGCCTTCTCGGCGAGCGCATCGAGCAGATGGACGCCGAGACAGCGCGCCGCCTCGAGCAGATGGACGGCGCCGTCGGCGCCATGCAGGTGCACCTCGACGAGCGCCTGACCAAGCTTGAGCAGCGGGCGGGTGTCGGCGTCGTGCGCGAGGAGCTGGCCGAGCTGCGGTCCGACTTCAGTGAGCTGCGCAACGAGCTGGCGGTGGTCACCGAAGGCGGCGGCTCGGACCTAGCGTCGCGCATCGACGTGGTCGGCGCCCAGCTCGACAACACCATGAGCATGCTGCGCGACCTCATCGAGGGTGCGCCCGGCCAGGAGGGCGAGCTGGGCGACATGGTCGACGGCGTCGTGGCCTCCATCCGCACCGAGACCGAGGCGGCCGTCGAGCCCTTCCGCGCTGAGGTCGAGGAGCTGGGCCGCCAGCTCAGCGAGTCTCTCGACCGTGAGGAGCAGCTCGGGACCACGCTGGCCGAGCTCACCGCCGAAGTCACCCGCCTGCGCAAGCGCATCGCCGTGCGGGCCGCCCCGCCGACGATCGACGACGAACAGATCCAGGACATCGTCGACGCGGTGGTGGCCGCCACGAGCGCCAAGCGCACGACGGCGCCGAGCAAGGCCGCACCCCGCCGACGTCCGGTGCGCGCGCCGGAGCCGGACTTCGAGGACGACCTCGACGTCGAGGACGAGCCCGAAGAAGAGCCCGAGCCCGAGGAAGCGCCGAAGCGGCCGCTGCGGGCCCGGCCGATCCGTGCCGCCCGCAAGACCAAGAAGGCGCCTGCGCCCGAACCCGAGGACGAAGAGCCGGAGTACGAGGTCGACATCAACCAGCCGTTCGAGCCGGGGGAACTCGACCTGGCCGACGCCGCCCTCGACGTCGAGCCCGACGAGGAGCCCATCCGTCGGGCACGCGGGACCCGCACGACCAAGCGGGCCGAGCGGCCGCTGAAGGGCAGACGTTCCCGCAGCTCCAAGTAGTGGGTACCGAGCCGAAGTTCCGGGTCGTCGTCGCCGACGACTTCGCGGACATCCGGCACCTGGTGAAGGTCACCCTCGAGCGCAGCGGCCGCTTCGAGATCGTGGCCGAGGCCGAGAACGGCCTCGAGGCCATCGACGCCGCGACCACCCACCACCCCGACATCGTCGTGCTGGACCTGTCGATGCCGGTGCTCAGCGGCATGGAGGCCCTGCCCCAGATCCGGGCCGCCTCCCCCGACACCAAGGTCGTCGTGCTGTCGGGCTTCGACCGCAGCCGCATGGAGTCCGAGGCCCTGGCCGGCGGGGCCGTGGGCTACCTCGAGAAGGGCCTGCGTCCGTCCCAGCTCGTCGACGAGCTGCTCGCCGTCGTCGGCCTCCTCGAGCTCGTGCAGGTCGCGGCCGAGACAGCGCGCGCCAGCCTCGGCGCCGAGCCCGAGAGCGCGGCGTCGGCACGGCGCTTCGTCGACGAGACCCTGCGCCGCTGGCACTGCGACGAGCTGTTCGACGAGGTCGCGCTGCTGACGTCCGAGCTCGTCACCAACGCCATCCTCCACGCGCACTCCGAGATCGAGCTCAGCGTGAGCATGACGCCCGACGTCATCCGCATCGACGTCGTCGACCACAGCGACTCGATGCCCGCCATGCGCACCGCGTCCGAGGAGGACACCTCCGGACGCGGCCTCGGCCTGGTCGAAGCGCTGGCGACGTCGTGGGGTGTCGACGAGCGCCCCGGCGGCAAGAGCGTCTGGTTCGAACTGCCCCGCCCCGACAAGACCTGACGTCAGTTCCGGTCAGAGGAAGGCGAGCGGTCGGTAGTTGCGATCGAGGGCGACGGTCGCGTCCACGCCGAGGACGCGGGTGAGCACCGTCGCGTACACCGAGCGGAAGTCCGTCGTGAACCGAAGGTCGCCGTCGTCGAGGTTCTTGAGCGAGGGCTCCTCGCCATACAGGCCGCCCTTCACGCCCGGCCCGGCGACGAGCACGGGAGCGGCGGTGCCGTGGTCGGTGCCGCCGCTCGCATTGGCCGCGACCCGGCGTCCGAACTCCGAGTACACGAGGGTCACCACGCCGTCGCCGGCGCGTGTGCCCTGCAGCGACGAAACGAACGAGCTCAACGCCGCATCGAGCTCACCGAGGAGCCGGGCGTGCGTGTCCTTCTCGGCCGCATGCGTGTCGAAACCGCCGAGGCTGACGGCGTACACCCGCGTTGGTACGCCGGCCTTGATGAGTCTGGCGACCAGGTCGAGCTG
>JAFAUA010000345.1 GCA_019243595.1 Acidimicrobiia bacterium | reverse complement strand
CCCGGGCGCCGCGCAGCCCGTCGTCGGCATCTTCGACGAGCCGACGACCCAGCTGGCGGCCGACAAGGCGGAGTTCGGGCGCAGCCGTGCCCGCCGTTGGTTCGGCAAGGAGTGGACCACCTAAGACGGACCGAGGCGCGGGTCACGGGGCAGAGTCGAGTTCGGCCAGCATGGCTGCCAGCCGGGACTCGCAGCGTCCGTATTTCTTGCGGTAGCCGCCGTGGCGGTAGCTCTCGGGGAAGAGCTCGCTGACGCCACAGCCCGACACCGCGAGTCTCACCTCGGCGTCGTACAGCTCGTCGACCAGGGCACAGAACAGAAGCGCGTCGCCCTGGTTCGCGATCGGATGTAAACCCCGCACGACGACCGCGTCCAAACCGTCGACCAATGCCTTGAACCGGACCGGGTGTACGCGGCGCAGATGGACGAGGAGCGCGTCGAAATCGTCGACCGCCGTCGGACCAGGCATCGTCGTCACCAGCCGCTCGAGCGTCGATTCATCCAGCGCGTCGGCGACGACCCGCGCCTTGCGGCGGTAGTCGGGACCGTCGATGGTCACGACCTCGAAATGGGCGGCGATGGCCGCGATCTCCCGCCGGAAGTCATCGGCGCTGAAGCGACCCTCGCCCAACCGGTCCGGCAGCGCGTTCGACGTCGTCGCGACCCGGACCGCAGGGATGATCGACCGCAGGAACGTCACGGTCATCAATGTGTTCGCCACATCGTCAAGCTCGAACTCGTCGATGCACAACAACCGTTGGCCCTGCAGGGCGCCGACCGCGGAGGCCATACCGACGAAGCCGATCAGCGCAGTGAGCTCGGCGAAGGTGAAGTACGCCTTTGGCTGCGGCGCCGCGTGCCACAAGGCGGCGAGCAGGTGGGTCTTTCCGACGCCGTACCCGCCGTCCAGATAACGCGCCGGTGCTCCGTCACTCTCGACGTCGCTCCGTCGCCACGTGAACCGTCGGCCTGCCGGTCGCTCCCGCTCGATGAGATCGGCCGCGAACCGCTGCATGGCCGCAAGCGCGGACGCCTGAGACGGATGCTCGGGGCTCGGCACGTAGGTCTCGAAGCGCACATCGGCGAAGCGTCGAGGAGGTTCGAGTCGCGCCACCAGTTCGTCCACCTCGAGGTCCGGCACGCGATCGACGAGGCGAAGCGGCCTCGATTCTGCTCTCACCGTTGCCTGGGCGGTCAGCCGGCGAAGCCGAGTTCGGTCAGGGTTGCCGCGAAGGCGTCGAAGAGCTCGAGCTTGGTGAGCTCGTCGCTGCGCACCCAGCGGGCGTCGGCGGTCTCCCAGTGGAACTCGGTCGGCACCGCGAACCGCTCGGTGACGTCGACGACGACGGTCCAGTAGGACCAGCCACCGTGGTCGCTCTCGTGGACATGGGCGACGACGTGATCCGGCAAGGGGACACCGATCTCCTCGGCGAACTCGCGCAGGGCGCCGTCGAGGGGCGCTTCGCCGTCGTCGAGGGCGCCGCCCGGAATAGCCCACGACCCTCCCCGGTGTGTGAGCTCGGAGCGGCGCGCCAGGAAGAACCAGTGATCGTCGCCGTCGACGCAGCGCACGAGGACGCCGGCGGCGCCGAAGCGTCCCCAGCGCGTCTGCCCGTCGCCACACGTCACGAACCCGTCACCCGACCGCACGCGACGACGGTACGTCAGCTGTTCGCCTACGACTCCTACGGGCGGCCGGCGCCGACCAGTGCCGGGTTGTAGATCGAGTCGTAGCGCACGACGGCGCCGGTGTAGGGCGCGTCGATCATCTGGCCACCGCCGACGTAGATGCCGACGTGCTCGATCGGGGTGTAGAAGAAGACGAGGTCGCCAGGCGCCAGCTGGGAGAGCGCGATGCGCGCCGTCTCGTCGTACTGCATCGCCGCCGAGTGGGCGAGCGACACGCCGCCCGCGTGCCAGGCGTACATCGTCAGCCCCGAGCAGTCGTAGCTGTCGGGCCCGGCTGCGGCCCACACGTAGGGCTTACCGAGCTGGGCCTTGGCTGTGTTGACCGCCGTCGTGGCGCCCGGCTTCACCGGCGGGGCAGGTCCGACCGGCGTCGAGGTCGGCGGCTTGGGCGCGGCGGTGGTTGGGGGCGTTGCGGGGCGGGCGGTCGTGACCGGCCCCGACCCGGAGCCACCGGCCGGCTTGGTGGGGGCGGCAGGCGCGGGCGCCCGGGGGGCTGTCGTCGTCGGCGGCGGCGGCGGGGCGGCGAGCTGATCGAAGTGCGTCTTGCCCTGCGCCTGCTGCTGCTGGGCGCGGCTGGCAGAGGCCTGGGCGACCAGCGAGGCCATGCCCGGCTGGGTGACCTGCTGCATGGTCGCCTGCTGTGCGGCCACCGTGGCCTCGATCGCCTTGCGATTGGCATCGATGGCCGTCGCTGCGGCCCGGGCCTGGGTCTGGGCGGCGCGCAGCTGGTCGCGTGTCTTGAGCAGCTTCCGGCGGGCGGCGTCGAACTGGGCCAGCGCGCCCCGCTGCTCGTCGAGAGCCACGTTGACGTAGGTCTTGCGGACGCCGAAGTCCGACGCGCTGCTCTTCAGGAGCGCGCCGAGCAGGGGGGTGGATCCGCCGTGGACGTAGGCGTCGACCGACACCTGGGACAGTCGCTGGCGGGCCGCCGCCAGCGACTGGTTGGACTCGGCCAGCTTGGGCTCGATGTCGGCCAGCTGCTGGCTGATGGCGTCCGCCTTGGCCTGGGCCTGGTTGTACTGCTCGTCAAGCGCGGCGATGTGCTGGCCCTGGTCGTCGAGCTGC
>JAFAUA010000283.1 GCA_019243595.1 Acidimicrobiia bacterium | reverse complement strand
CCCCGGGCGTCTGGCCCTTCGCCGGTGATCGCGCCTGCGTGGACCCGACCGACTACTACGCCCGCCAATATGACCTGAACGATCCAACGTGTCCTACCAGCGCGCTGGCCGCTGCTGGGGGCGCGCACGTCAACGCGGCGAGCATCGTCAAAGCCCCGCCGAGTTCGCCGAGCCCAGCAGCCCAAACAGCCTCGGCGAGGAACACCCCCCTCCCCGTCACCGGCGCCACGACACCGATGTTCGCAGCACTCGCCGCGCTCGCTCTGGCGCTCGCGCTCCGCGTCGCTACGCGGCGGCTGGGAGTCGGGAGGCGGATCTCACGTCTCCCTCCCTAGGAACCTGTCGACATTGGCGCGCAGGTCGTCGGTGTCGAACGACTCCGTCTCCGAAGCCATGGCGAAGTCGATTGTCGCCAGCACCGCCCGCTCGAGGTGCACGTTGAGCACCCGCTTGGTCGCCTCGACGGCTTGGCGGGGGAGGGTGGCGATCTTCTTGGCCGTCGCCAGCGCCGCGGGAAGCACCTCATCGTCGGGGACGACGTGGTTCGCCAAGCCGATCTCGGCGGCGCGCTGGGCACTGATGCGGTCACCGGTGAAGGCGTACTCCTTGGCCAGCAGAAGGCTGGTGTGCAGCGGCCACGTCAGTGGGCCGCCGTCGGCGGCGACGAGCCCGACGACGACGTGGGGGTCGGACAGATACGCGGACTCGGCCATGAAGACGACGTCGGAGAGCGCGATCACGCTGCAGCCCAGGCCGACGGCCGGTCCGTTGACGGCGGCGACTACCGGAACGCGGCAGCGGATCATGTTGAGTACCAGCTCCCGGCCCTCGGCGATCGTCGCGCGGCGAACGTCACGGTCGTTGGCCATACGGTCGAGGAGATCGAAGTCGCCACCCGCCGAAAACGCTCGGCCCTCGCCGGTGATGACAGCGGCGCGCGCGTCGGTGTCGGCGCTGAGCCGCGGGAAGAGATTGGTGAGACCCAGGTGAAGCTCCTCGTTGACGGCGTTGAGCTGTTCGGGCCTCGACAGCGTGATGACGCGGACCGGGCCGTTGGCTTCTACCCGGATGACGTCGGGCAGGTCGTAGTTCACGTTCACGTCGGCAACCCTAGGATTCGAGTGGCGACGATGTTCTTCTGGATCTGCGACGTGCCGCCCATGACGCTCTGGGCGCGGCTGTAGAGGTAGATCTTCAGCCCCACATCGTCGGTGTCGACGGCGGCGCGCGGTCCGGAGATCGCCGCGGCTGCTGTGCCCACGGACTGCTCGACCCAAGTCATGAGCAGCTTGTCGATGGATCCGCCCGGGCCGTGGTCGACGCCATCCAACCGCTCGGACAGTCGACGGCACACGTGAAGGCGCAGCATCTCCGCTTGCACGTGTCCCCACGCGACAGCTTCTCGCTGGTCGGCGCGGAACGCATCCGGATCGGCGCGCACTTCCTTCTCGAGCTCCTTCACCGTCTTGGCGTAGCGCGCCACGTAGCCCAGCTCGCCGGGCTCGCGCTCGTGGCTCACGATCGTCATCGCGATGCGCCAGCCCTCGCCGGGCTCGCCGATCATGTTGGCAGCGGGCACCCGCGCCCCGTCGAAGAGCACCTGGCCGAATTCCTTGGTGATGCCGTTGATCATGCGCAGCGGACGCTGCTCGATTCCTTCTTGATGCATGGGAACCGCAAATGCGGACAACCCTTTGTGTCTGGCGACCTCGGAGTCGGTCCGGGCGAGCAGGAAGCACCAGTCGGCCACGTCGGAGTAGCTCGTCCAGATCTTGTGCCCGTTGATGACGTAGTCGTCGCCGTCGGCGGTGGCCGTGGTGCGGAGAGATGCGAGGTCGGAGCCGGCGTCGGGCTCACTGAACCCCTGGCACCAGCGCTCTTGGCCACTGATGAGTCCCGGCAGAAAGCGGTCCTTGATCGCATCGCTGGCGTGCGTGGTGATGCCCTGGACGAGATAACCGAGGCTCGGCCGGGGCGGCGCGCCGGCTGCGGTCAGCTCGTCGTCGACGATGACATCGAACACCGTCGGCAGGTCGTGCCCGCCGTAATGGCCTGGCCAGCTGAGGCCGAAGAACCCGGCGTCGTAAAGCGCGGTGTGCCACTCGGCTTGGCGGGCCCAATACTCGTCGTCGGTGGACGACGTCGGCAGGCCCGGGTTGTTGTCGGCCAGCCACGAGCGGAGCCGGGCCCGGAACTGGGCCTCGGCCGGGGAGTCACGAAAGTCCAT
>JAFAUA010000182.1 GCA_019243595.1 Acidimicrobiia bacterium | reverse complement strand
TAGGTCGACCACCGCTCGACCTGGCGCTCGTGGAAGCCGTCGGGTCGGCCGAGGTCTTCGAGGCCTCGTGCTCGCCAGTCGACCTTGCTCAGCAGCGCGATGCCCTCGACGAGTTGATATCCGAGCCCCTTCCGCACTTCGAGGTCGCTGAGGAACGGCTCGGGCCACGGTCGCGTCCCGTCCGGTTGCTCGAGCCCCATCGGCGACCAGCCGTCGACGAAGCCCATCAGATAGAACGCGCGACCGAGCACTGCCGGGTCCCGGCAGGCGGCGATTGCCGGTGTGTGAGGAACGTCGGTGCCCTCCAGCGCTTCCGTGATGCGCCATTCACGCCAGATCCCCTCGTCGCGGTCTGCAGGAGCCGAGGGTGGCGGAATGCGGAGCGCGCCGTGCAGGTCACCACGCCGGACCTCGTAGATCTCGTTCTGCGAGCCGCCGGCGATAAAAGACGTCGTGAGCGGCTCGCCCTTCCCGGGCAGCCCCTCGTCGTCCATCCAGTCGCTAAGGCGATCGGTGTCCATGCTCATCCGCGGGACGCATCGGCGTCAACGTATCGTCTAGGCCTCGCGCCTCACGGTGTGATTTACACCGACCCGCTTGGCCAAATGCTCGACGAGACGGAGCCAGTACGTGCCTGACTACGAGACCATCCTGTACGAAGAGAAGGACGGCGTCGCCTGGGTCACGCTGAACCGGCCGGACGTACACAACGCGTTCAACGCAAAGATGCAGCACGAGCTGCGCGACATGTGGCGTGGGCTCCGCGGCAACGACGACGTGCGGTGCGCAGTGCTCACGGGCGCGGGCGAAAAGGCCTTCTGCACCGGCATCGATCGAACAGAGACCATGGGCGGCGACCGCCCCGACGAACTCGAGCTGGGCTCAGGCTCGACGCCATTCATGTTCGACGATCCAGGCGAGAACATTGGCCCGAAGTCCAACGACCTCTGGAAGCCCGTGATCGCCGCGGTCAACGGTATGGCCTGCGGTGGTGCCTTCTACATGCTGGGAGAGGTCGAGTTCATAATCGCCGCCGAGCATGCGACCTTCTTCGACCCCCATGTCACCTATGGCATGACCGCCGCCTTCGAGCCGATCCACATGCTGCAAAAGATGCCGTTCAGCGAGATCATGCGCGTCGCGTTGCTAGGCAATTACGAACGCATGTCTGCCCAACGGGCATTCCAGATCGGGATGGTGTCCGAGGTCGTGGCCGGCGCTGAACTGCACAACGCTGCGGCGTGGGCCGCCGAAGCCATCGCCTCGGCGCCGCCGCTCGCCATCCAGGGCACCCTCCGCGCCATCTGGATGGCCCTCGAGCAGAGCCGGCTGCAGGCGCTGGACCAGGCGTACGGGTACATCGCCATGGGCACCAACCAGCAGTCGATCGCCGAGGGCCAGGCCTTCTTCGCGTCGGGGAAGCGCATCGAATGGAGGCTCCGCTGACGCCTCGCAGGGTCGCACGATGAGCTCGATGGCACGCCGGATGTTCGAACTCGTCGAACCGATCGGTGCTATTCCCTACTCAGCCGACGAGCCGAACGAAGCGATGTTCGCCCTCGGGTTCACCAACTACTGGGACACCTACTTCGCGGGACGGGCGGCACCGCTCGGCCTCGCCACGGCGAAAGTGGTGGACGCGCTCTTCTACAACTTCGCTCCCGGCGAGGTGGCGAGACACATTCCCAAGGTGTGGCACACCACCACGCCCGAGGCGGCGATTGCCGCTCGCCGGGCGGGGTGCACGAAGGCGTTGCGGCGGATCCTTGCCGATCACGTCGACACCCCCGCCTTCGCCCGCGCTGCTGATCTGTTGACGAAGGCTGCGATCAGCGCACCGGGCGAGGGCCGGTCGATGTACGCCGCGCTGCTTGCACTCCCGATCCCCGATGACGTGGCGACCCGCCTGTTCCACGCCGCCTCGCTGCTGCGCGAGCACCGCGGCGACGGACACATCGCCGCTCTGATGATCGAGGGTGTCGGCCGTCTGGAGGCGCATGTTCTGCTCGCCCTCGCCATGGACATGCCCGCGGCGAAGTTCGGACGCATCCACCACCTACCAGCCGCGCAGATCGCTGCTGTCATCGACGGCATGCGCGCTCGCGGCCTGGTCGGCGATGACGGCTGGCTCAGCGAAGAGGGCCGCGCTGTCAAGCAGCGGGTCGAGGCACTGACAGACGACCTGGCGACGAAGCCCTACGAATGCCTCGAGCCCGAAGAGCTCGACGAGCTGATGGCCACGCTCGAGCCGCTCGCCGCACTCCTCCTCGCCGCCCAGCCCTGGTAGACCCGACCCCATGTCACGCGTCCGCGTCCACAACTTCTCGATCTCGCTCGATGGGTTCGCCACGGGCGAGGGGCAGTCCCTCGACACGCCGTTCGGTCACGCCGGGCAGCGGCTCCACCAGTGGATGTTCGCCACCCGGTATGCCCGTACCGAACTCTTCGGCCAGTCGGGCGGCAGCGAGGGGGTCGACGACGCGATCGCCGAACGGCACGGACCGGGCATCGGTGCCGAGATCATGGGCTCGAACAAGTTCGGTCCGCCGGGCTGGCAGGACGACCCCGAGTGGCGCGGCTGGTGGGGCGAAAACCCGCCGTTCCATACGCCGACGTTTGTGCTGACCCATCGCCCACGTTCGCCGATCGAGATGGAGGGTGGCACAACGTTCCACTTCCTCGAGGCAACGCCCGCGGAGGCACTCGAGGTGGCGCGGGAGGCCGCCGCGGGTCAGGACGTCCGCATCGGCGGGGGTCCGACGGTGGTACGAGACTTCCTCGCCGCTGGTCTGGTCGACCACCTGCACGTCGTGCAGGTGCCGATCCTCCTCGGCCGCGGCGTTCGGCTGTGGGACGGCCTCGAGGGGCTGGAGCAGCAGTACGAGGTAGAGGTGGTCTCGACACCCAGCGGCGTCACCCACCTCACGTTCACCCGGTGACGAGCGGCCTCCTCCACTGAGGAGGCCGAGCTGAACCCGCCATCCGGGGGGCGCACCTGCACCGAAGAGTCCGATGTGGGCTTCGACCTCGCCGACTACGTGGGCCGCGTCCAGCCGGTCACTGTCGACGACCTCGACTTCGGATCATTCCGTGACCGGCCGCTCGACCCCGAGGCGCTTCGCTGCCTGCGCTACATGCACGACGTCGAGAACCACACGGTCTGCTATTTGCGCGACCTGCTCGTCACGCGCGCCCACCGCGAGCCCGAGATCACCACCTTCCTCACGCTGTGGAACTTCGAGGAGTTCTGGCACGGGGAAGCAATCGCCAGCGTCCTGCGCGCTCACGGCGAACTGGCCGGGATCGACCGCGTCGCACCGATGCGGCGCTCGCTCGGCCGCAAGGACCGCGCCGAGCCGCTGCTGATGTGGTTGGCGTCCACGGTTGCGCCGGACTTCGTGGCCGTGCACATGACATGGGGTGCGATCAACGAATGGAGCACGCAGGCCGCCTACGCCCGGCTCGGCGCCCGGGCGAAGCATCCTGTCCTCAGTGAGCTGTTGCGCCGGCTCATGCGCCAAGAGGGACGTCACATCGACTTCTATTCCTCAGAGGCAGCGCGGCGCTTGGCGAGGAGCCGGGCCGCCCAACGACTGACGCGCTTTGCGCTGAAGAAGCTTTGGACTCCGGTTGGGGCGGGCGTGATGCCCGCGTCCGAGGTGCGATTCCTAATTCGCTACCTCTTCGCCGACGAGGGCAGGGCTTCGGCGCAACGAATCGACCGGTGCGTCGACCGGCTCCCCGGGCTGGAGGGCCTCGGCTTGGCCGATCGCGCCCTGCGCTCGTACGGCTCGTTCTGACCGCCGGGTCTCTCGAATTTTCGGATTTGCGGCATCCGTTGCACTCACCCGCTCCGGAGAGCGAGACAACAACGGGACGCGGACAACCAGGGGCCGCCGCGGCTCGAAGCGATGAGCCCCGTTGAGGAGGAGTGCGAGTGAGCTACGACGAACGGGCCCTCGCGTCGTTGGCCGAGGAGTCCCAGGACCTCCAGGCCGACGCCATGCGAGCGACGCAGGAGCCGCTGGCCGAGCTCGTTGAGCAAGGCCGGGAGCAACGTGCCCACGGTGGGATCGACGGGGGCGAGATCGCGGCGTTCAACCGTGACCGCGGCGACGTGCTTCGGACGAGGCTCGGCACCGGCGCGCTCGCCGCAGCCGGATTCGGTGCCGCGCTCTTGAAACTGTTCGACTCGCCCGCATTCGCCGACCAGGCGATGGACGTCCAGATCCTTCAGACGGCCGCGTCTCTCGAAAACCTTGCCGTCGCGACGTACGGCGTCGCGCTGACGCTGCCGTTCATCGGCGGCGGCGCGGCCAACCCGGTCGTCAAAGCCTTCGCCATGAAGACGAAGGATCAGCATGCCGAGCACGCCAAGGCCTTCAACGCCGCGATTGCACAGCTCGGTGGGAAGGCGCAGACGAACCCCGACCCCGTCCTCCTCGACGTGGTCAACAAGGCCAAGCCCACTCTCACGGGGCCGGGCCCCGTGGTCGACCTGGCCATCAAGCTGGAGACGGGCGCGGCAGAGACCTACAACGCCAATGTCGCCGCACTGGGTGATCTCAACGCCCGCAAGGTGACCGCCTCGATTATGGGCGTCGAGGCTCAGCACGTCGCCGTGCTCAACGCCGTCAAGGCGCTCGTCGCTGGCGGACATCCTGAGCTGATCGCCCTGCCGCCCAACGCCGCCGCCCTGCCGGCGGCCGCCGGGAGCGTCGGCTTCCCCGACGCCTTCCTCAAGACCGACCAGGCCCGACCCGCAGACGAAGGGGCAGTGAAGTGAATCTCAGACGACGCAAGGAACCAATGCCGATCTCCGAGGCCGAGCTTCGACGGATGACGTCCGAGCTCGAAGAGCTCCACCGTGACGTGGCCATGCCGGCGATGGAAGAGCACGTGTCGGAGTGGGAAGAACTGAACCGTGCCGCCCGAAGCGGCGCCGGGCGTCTGACCAGCACCGTCACCAGCCGGCGCGGCTTCCTCGTCGGCACCGGCGGCGCCGCGCTGGGGGCCGTCGTCCTGGCCGCCTGCAGCAAGGGCAGCAGCAAGTCGAGCGCAGGCTCGTCACCCACCACCGCCGCGGCCGGCGGGCTGACGGGTGACGTGCAGATCGCGGCCATGGCCGCAAGCTTGGAAAATCTGGCCGTCGGCACCTACCAGGCGGGTCTGCAAGCCGCGCAGGCCGGCAAGCTCGGGACGGTCCCTCCCGCGGTCGCCACGTTCGCTCAGACCGCTATGGCCCAACACAAGGACCACGCGGCCGCTTGGAACGCGATCGTCAAGAGTGCCGGTCACGCCGAGATCACCCAGCCCGATCCCGTCGTCAAGCCCACCATCGATTCGGCGTTTGCCTCGGTGAAGGATGTGCCCGGCCTGGCCAAGCTGGCGCTGCAGCTCGAGGACGTCGCCGCTGCGACCTATCTCAACGGCATCGGCGTCATCACCGACCGCAAGGCACTCGCGACGGCAGCGTCGATTCAACCCGTCGAGATGCAGCACGCCGCGATCTTGAACTTCGTCCTTGGCCAGTATCCGGTGCCCGACACATTCGCCAAGACCGACGGCGCCCGGCCGCCGAGCGACATCAGCAGCTAGGACGCCCAATCAGCCTGCTCCCGAAGGGAATCGACACGTGCCTCACCCCGTCATCCTCGCCGAGATCTTCGGCCCCGACCTTCTGATCGTCCTGGCGATCGTGGCCCTCTTGTTCGGCACGTCCCGGCTGCCCAAGCTGGCCCGGTCTCTCGGTTCGGCCAAGTCCGAGTTCGAGGCCGGCCTCCGCTACGGGCACGCCGAGGCGGACCGGGCATCCGAATAGCTCACCCGCGAGAGCGCGATGACTGCCGTCGCCGTGGCCGAGCGGGGTCGCATGACCCTGGTCGACCACCTCAGCGAGCTTCGCCGCCGCGTGCTCGTCGCCGCCCTTGCGCTGGCGATCGGGGGCGTCGTCGCCTTCTTTCTCTACAACCAGATCCTCGGCTTCCTCGTCCACCCCTACCGGCAGGTCACCCACCAGCGGGCACTCATCGTCACCGACCCGCTCGAAGGCTTTGCGACCCGTCTGAAGATCACGGCATTCGGCGGACTCGTGCTGGCTTCCCCCGTCGTGCTGTGGCAACTGTGGCGGTTCATCACGCCAGGACTGCACAAGCGCGAGCGGCGATACGCGATCCCCTTCGTCGCCGCCTCGATACTGCTGTTCTGTCTGGGAGGGGCGGTCGCCCTGCTCACGTTCAAGCAGGCGCTGCAGTTCCTCGTCGGCGTAGGAGGCCAGAACCTGACGGCCCTCTACACGCCGTCGAAGTACCTGAGCCTGATCACGCTCATGATCGTGGCCTTCGGGCTGTCCTTCGAGTTCCCCGTCCTGTTGGTGTTCCTCGAGCTCGCCGGCGTTCTCAGCACCGCCCGCCTTCGCGCGTGGCGGCGCCCGGCGATCGTCATCATCGTCGCAGTGGCCGCCGTCATCACGCCGAGCCAGGACCCCTACTCGCTCTTCGCCATGGCTGTCCCCATGTATGTCTTCTACGAACTATCGATCCTCATCGGGAGGCTGCTGCACCGATGAGCCGAGTCAAGGATCGGAGCGCGCCATGCCGACGGGCCTGACCTCACCGGCGCACCTGGGCGTAGTGCTCGTCGTCGCGCTCGTCGTCCTCGGGCCCGATCGGCTCCCCGCCGCGCTGCGCCAGGTGGCGCATTTCGTGAGAGCCGTTCGCCGAATTGTCGACGACGTGAATCAGACGGTCGCGGCGGCCGCTGTTCGAGACGTGGTTGACGTCGAACCCGCACAGGAGGTCGGAACGTGAACCATCGGGTGCGGCACGGTCGCCCTGCCGCTGCGGCTGTACTCACCATCATCGCCGCCTTTGCCGCCGTCGGCTGCTCCTCCGGCCACAGTTCGGCATCGAGGAGCAGCGTCGTGATCAAGAACTTCGCATTCACGCCGCCATCGACAAGTGCCACAGCGGGCCAGGCGCTCACCATTCGGAACGGCGACGACACGACGCACACCTTCACCGCCGACGACGGCTCCTTCGACAGCGGGCCGATCGCCGGCGGCCAGACCAAGTCGGTGACGCCGAGCGGAACCGGCACCATTCACTATCACTGCAGCATCCACACCTATATGACGGGGACGCTGCGCGTCTCGCGCAAATGAGCGGACGGCGGCGCGCGACCGAGGGCTACCCTTGACCCAGCCACGCGGGGCCAATTTGTGGCACCGCGAGACTGCATTCAGACGGGGAGTGGCGCAGTGGTAGCGCACCTGCTTTGGGGGCAGGCGGTCGGGGGTTCAAATCCCCCCTCCCCGACCACGTAACCGCAGGTCACGCCCTGTGGATTCGGTTTCGGGTCCTCGCGAAAAATATTCGTCCCCGCGCTTTCCCCGCGCACACATGTTCGGTCGTGTGCGGTTCGCGGGGCAGGCGGTCGGCGCGTGCGTCGGATCGCCACCCTCGGTGTTTAGAGCGCCCTTGGGACGGCATCATTTCGCGCCCTCGGGACGGCATCATTTGGTGGCCTGACCCCACCCGGTGTCGAGTGTGCGACCCGGGAGTCGACAGGACGCGTACGCGCTGGGTTACTCAGGCGGCCGACGTGGCGCGGCGAACGGCCGCCGCGTAGTCGCTCACCGCGCCGGGCAGGACCCGCAGGTGCACGACGGTCCCGGCCTTCTTGTCGACCAGGTCGACGACCTCGGCGACGGCCGGAGCTTGTGGCGTGCCGGCCACGACGATGGCGCCGGGAACGATGAGCGTGCGATCACACGCCTCGTCGAGGAACGTCCAAACGAAGCCGGTCTCGTCTTCGTCGTTCAGGTCAGCGGTGATGTCGACGTTCGTCATTCTCAGCCTTTGCCGCTGGGGCTCTCCCCTCCCCGATTGTAAGGATTGTCTTCGGGCGTACCGAGGACGGCGAGCAGGCGCGCCACTTCCTCGGTCGTGTCTTCGGCCAGCCGCACGGTGTAGTGGGGCCGACGAAACGTGGGGAGCAGCTCGAAGCCGGCGTCGAGCGCCGCGGTGACGGTCGTGGCGTGAACGAACGCATAGGTCGCCAGGCGCCCGCCGAGGATGCCCTCTCGCGACGTCGGCCCGTCAGCGTCGAGCGCCGCGAACGTCGACACGCCCCACACCCCGCGACCGTCGAGGCAGTAGAGGCGATGGGTCCGACGCGCGTGGGAACGGAGCAATGACACGGTGTCAGGCCCTCCCCGTAGGAGCACGGTCGCACCAGGCGGGACCGCCTCGTCGCGAACGCGGCTCCGCAGCTCCTCGCGCCCGGCGCTTAGGTCAGCCATGACGGCGCGCCGCGGAGCCGCTCAGGCCGTCACCCGTTCGTGTCCCTCGACGCACAGCACAAGCTCGCCGCCGTCACTGACTCGTGCGACCTGGCGCCGCGCTCGGTCGAGCGCCGCCGCCGCTCTTTGAAGGTCCCCCGGGTACAGGTGGCGGTAGATGCTGAGGTAGACGGCGGGGTCGTGCCCCATGATCTCGGCGGCCGTGCCGCAGTCGACCCCGCACGCCGCTAGCAGCGACGCGCACGTGTGCCGGAGCGTGTAGGGCGTGACCCACTTGGGCAGCCCGGCTCGGACTCGCGCCTGCGACCACTCGCGATGAAAGAGGTTTGAGAGTCGCATGCGGGTCCCCGCCGGCGTCGTGAAGATCAGCGCGTCGCCATCGGCCTCGACGTGCTGACGCACATGGGCGGCGAGTGCCTCGCTGACGGATTCCGGCAAGGGGACGAGGCGGATCTTGTGCGTCTTTGTGTCCGACACGTGCAGTCGACCGTTCGCCTCGCTCTGGGCCTCCTCGACGATGAGCGACGCGTGCAGATGATCGAAGTGGCGCCGGCGAAGAGCGAGCGCTTCACCGGGCCGCAGCCCGCCGTATCCAAGGACCAAGATGAGTGCCCGGTAGCGCTCTTCGAATGCGTCGGCGAGGACTTCGACTTGCGCGGCCGTCAACGCTTGCTTCGCCTTTGTCGGCGGCTTCTTGAGACGAATACCCGCGCCCGGGTTCGCGGCGATGATCCCCGAGTCCACAGCCGACGAGAGCGCCATCCCCGCCAAGGTCCGCGCCCGACGGATCGACGAGTACCCAAGCCCCTCCGCGTGGAGCTCCGCCAGCCATTCCTCGAGGTCGATCCGGCGAATGGTGCTCAGGCGGCGCGGCCCGAGATGGGGCAGGACATGCAGCCGCAGCGCCCATTCGTACTGGCTCACGGTCTTCGGCGCGCGACCCACCTGCACCGTTGGCCACCAGCGCTCGTGCCACTGGGCGAAGGTCACCCGGTCATAGAGCGGGTCCCTGTACGTTCCCGTGTCGAGCCCGTACCCGACGCGACGCTCGAAGCGCTCGGCCTCGGCCTTCGTCCGAAAGCTCTTCTCGCGGGGTCGGGGATCTCGCCAACGAACGACCCACGAGGCGCCCTTCGTCTTGGTCGTTCGCTTATGGATGCTCATTCTGATGTGCCTTCCCCCTCAGCGGGCCCACGGTTGCTCCCGATGCTGAGCAGCTCGCGCAGACCTATCAGCCATTTCTACCCCACCCACGCGTGGTTGGGAAGCATAAAGGGCAGCGCCCAACAGCCTTAGTTCTTGTAAATCGTCACGCCGATCGAGGTCTCCCCTCGAAGCCATCTCACGCACCGTCACCAGCACCGACCGCCTCGAAGCCCCCATTTCGCCGGCGTCGAGCCCGACGATCGGCGCGTAGGGCGCCGAAGTTCATCAGACCGTTCCTGACCGTTATTGACCTCTATTGACCTCTCAGCAGAAGGGGTCTTTACTTCTTTTCGGCGACGCTCTACAACCCGCATAGTGGCTAGAACACGATTGCAACCTGCGGTTGGTGCGCACGCCGGTGCGTTCGGCGTGCGCCCCCCAGTGCGCACCTCCGTGCGTCCGGCGGTGAGGTCGGCGTGGCCTGGATGAGGCCCATGGGCGCCGACTCGGTCAGTTACCACGAGCACACCGTGCGCGACCGCGCGGATGACCACGCCGGCATGGCCCTCGACTACTACGGCGAGCGCGGCGAGACGCCGCTGACATGGGGCGGCTCGGGAGCCACGGCACTGGGCCTGCGCGGCGAGGTGGCGATCGACGACTACCGAGCCATCTTCGGCGTCGGCGGTGCTGTCCATCCCCGCAGCGGCGAGCGACTGGTCACCACGCGCCGGCCGGGCATCGAGCTGGTGGTGTCCCCGCACAAGTCGGTGGCCGAGCTCGGGGTGATCGGCCGCGCCGATGACATGCACCGCATCGTGGATGCCGAGCGCGACGCCACCATTTCCTACCTCGACCGCATCACCCGCGAACGCGGCGGACGGCGCGGACGCGAGCAGGTCCCAACGCCGACGGCGGGACTCCTCTATGCCACCTCACGACACGCCACCAGCAGAGCCGGCGACCCCCAGGTCCACGACCACGTCCTGCTCGCCAACGTGGTGAAGATGCACGACGAGGTGGGCGGGTGGAAGGGCGCCGACACCGCCCTGTGGCGGGACCACCTGCACGCCGCCACCGCCTATGGGCGCATGGCGGCGGCACGAGAAGCCGTCGAGCTCGGCTACGGCATCGAGCGCGACGACGGGCCCTCGGGGCGACTGGGCTCGTGGGCCATCGCCGGCATCCCACCCGAGGCCTGGCGCCACCACGCCACCCGCTCGGCCCAGATCGACGAGGTCGTCGGTCCCGACGCCTCCTACCGGTCCCGGGGCGTCGCGGCGCGCGCCAC
>JAFAUA010000264.1 GCA_019243595.1 Acidimicrobiia bacterium | reverse complement strand
GTGAACGCCGCACCAACCCTTTCCTGCTCGAGCTCCAAGCCGACACCGGCACGGCGCCCAGCGGACTCTGGACCCCCTAACTCGCCGTTCCTACGCGGGCCGGCAGGGCTGGCGGATGACCGAGCCGCAGGCCGGCAGGGACTGATCGGCAGCGGGGATGGGGAAGTTCGGCAGCACGGGCAGGGCCAACGAAGACGGGTGCTCGGCGTCGTGGTACACGAGGTTGGTCGCCGGCAGCGGCAGGGCGGCGAAGCCCCACAGCTCGGGCAGGAACTTCGGGCCCTCGATCGAGATGCGAATGCGCGATCCGGCGCGGAACACGTGGCCGAACGGGAAGATCTCGACGCGCATGAACGTCGGCGTCCCCGGTGACAGGAACTCCTGATCGGACTGTTGATGTGTCTGGTACGGCCGCGTCGCCGTGCTCAGGGCGGGATCGAGTCTGCGGTGTGAGGCGCGCAGCCAGCCCGCCTGCACGTACTCCTCCTGGCCGTCGGGGCGCACCTCGCTGATGGTGACCTGCAGGTCGGTGTCGATGGCGGTCGAGGCCATCCACAGGTCGAGGCTGCCCGATCCGAGTACGGGCGTGTCCTTGGCGAGCGGCGCGCTCGTGTAGGCGTCGTTGGTGCCCGGCGCCGGCTTCACCGCCCACAGGTACTGGTCAGGCTGGGACGTGACGCCCGAGTACTTCGGGTTCTGGATGCCCTGGCCGGTCGGCCCCACGTACGCGTAGGGGTCGGGCAGGCCACGGCCCTTCTTCGTGCTGAGAGCGCTGCCCTGGTCGAGATACCAGCGCGCCGTCTTCGTCTTCGGGGGCCACTGACTCACGCTGCTCACCCAGCCGGGCGCCCGCGCTCCCCCGTCGCGCCCCGACTCCCACCACACGCGGATGCGTGGCGTGTTTTGGTAGCCGTTGTCTATGCCCTTGAGGTAGTGGTCGAAGTACTTGTTGAGATCGGCGAGCGACGGCGAGGTCCGATACATCCCGTGGTCGCCATTCGTCAGCGTGGCATACAGCGGCACCTGGGAATTGACGTACGTCAGCCAGTTCGAAGCCCGGGGCCCGACCTGCTCGTCCTGCCATGAGATGACGGTGTAGATCGGCACCTTGATCCGGCCGATCTCGTAGAGCGGCGACCGCTCGCGGATCAGGGCGTCGTCCCACTGGTGCTGCAGTGACTGGAGGAAGGCGTTCTTCGGGACGTTCTGCGGACGGTTGGCCAGGTTCTGGGCGCAGGTCTGGTCGCCGTCGGTCACCGCCTTGACGGCCGCCGCGTAACCCGGCTCAGGCTGGGCGACGAAGCTCCAGAGCGAGGCGAAGCTGTAGTTGAAGATGCCGCCCGGGAAGGCGACGTCGCGGTAGATGTCGCCGTAGGTGTGGCCGGGAGCGATGGCAACGAGGTGGCTCTCGCCCTCCGCCGCGGCCTCCTCGGCAACGAACAGCTGGGTGATGCCCGGATAGGACTTGCCGATCATGGCGACCTTGCCGTCCGACCAGGGCTGCGCCGCGATCCAGCGAATGGCGTCGACGCCGTCCTTCGCTTCGGCGGGCTGGAAGAAATCCCACACGCCTCCCGAGCACCCGGTGCCGCGCAGGCTGACGCCGATGAACGCGTATCCCTCGGGCACGTACTGGGCCACGTACCCGGGGTCGGGGTTGGAGCCCGCGTCGTAGCCGTCGTAGGTGAACAGCGTCGGGAATGGCCCCGTGCCCGCCGGGCGCAGGACCGTGTACTTCAGAAGCGTGCCGTCGCGCGCGGTGATGTACCCGGTCTCGCGCACCTGCGGCGTCGCGGCCTTGGCGTGCGGAAGACGAGCAGTCGCGAGCGGCAACCCCACCAGAAGCGCGGCGAGGCAAACCAGCAGGACACGCTTCATGTCCCCTTTGTTCGCCGCGTCCGGCCCTTACCCCTCCCCGAGGGCCGTATAGAGGGCGCCGGCCAGGGCGCGGACCCGCTCGTCGGTGCCGAGCCCGATCCCCATTTGGTTCATCACGTAGGCGAATCCGACACGCGCCCGGCGGTCGGCGAATCCGACCGATCCACCGGCGCCGTCGTGGCCGAAGCCGCTCCCCGTCGGGGCGTAACGCACGACCTCGGACGGAAGGGCGAAGCCCAAGCCGAACCGCGTGTTGAGCACGAGGACCCGGTCGGGCCCGTCGACCTGCGGCGTCTCGGCGGCGTCGAGCGTCGCCGGCGACAGCACCCGATCGCAGCTCAGTTCGCCGTACAGCTTCGCCATCGAGCGCGCCGTGGTGATGCCGTTGGCGGCCGGCCACTCGGCGGCGTACATCTCCGGGCTATTGAAGGCGTCGACGCCCGCCAGCACCGCGGGGTTGGTGAACACCTGGAAGGTGAGCGACTCGGAATCGAGGATCTGGGCGCCGATCGCCTGCATCCGCGGATCGTTGAGCAACGACGGTGAGATGTTGTTGAGGTCCATCGGCAGCAGCTTGGCGACGCGCGACACATGCTCAGGTGGAAGGCCGATGCAGGTGTCGAGCTCGAGAGGTCCAGCGACCTCCTCGGCAAAGAACTGGCCCACCGTGCGCCCGCTGACCCGCCGGATGACCTCTCCCACCAGCCATCCGTAGGTGATGGCGTGGTAGCCGTGCGCGGTGCCCGGCTCCCAGCGCGGCGTCTGGGCGGCAAGTCGAGCGGTGACGCAGTCGAGGTCGTGGCATTCCTCGATCGTCATCGGCTCGTCGAACGCCGGCAGCCCGGCTTGGTGGCTGAGTAGCTGGCGCGTGGTGATCGACTGCTTGCCGGCGGCCGCGAACTCGGGCCACACGTCGGCCACCGGCGCGTCGATGTCGAGCACGCCCCGCTCCCAGAGAAGCAGCGCGCACACGGCGGTCCAGCCCTTGGTGGTCGAGAACACGAGCGCCAGCGTGTCCTCCTGCCACGGCGTGCCGGTGGCGGTGTCGGCCACGCCTGCCCACAGGTCGACGACCGGTTCGCCGTCGAGCCGCACGGCGACCGCGGCTCCCACGTCACCCAGCTCCTCGAAGTTGCGGGCGAAGGCGCTCCGCACGGCCTCGAACCGGGGATCGCAACTCCCGTGTACTTCCATGAGCAGGGGAAGCTACCGCCGGTTGTTCCTGGGGCCCCTCGTCGGGGTACACAGGGCCAGATGACGGCGACGCACAACGGCGCGCTCATCGGCGACCGCTACGAGCTGGGGCCGTTGCTCCGGCGCGGCGGGATGGCCGACGTCCACACGGGCGTCGACCGCCGGCTGGGCCGGGACGTTGCCATCAAACTGCTCAGACCCGACATGGCCGAGCGCGACGATGTGCGTCTGCGCTTCGAGTCCGGGGCGCGCGCCGCGGCCCGCCTGTCGCACCCCAACGCGGTATCGGTGTTCGATACCGGCGAGCACGACGGCCAGCCGTACATCGTCATGGAACGCCTTCCCGGCCAGACGTTGGGCGACGTCATGGCCGACGGCCCGCTTACGTGGGACTGGCTCCAGCCGATCGCGACCGACGTGCTGTCGGCCCTGGGCGCGGCCCACGCGGCCGGCATCGTCCACCGCGACGTGAAGCCCGGCAACATTCTCCTCACCGAGGATGGGACGGCGAAGATCGCTGACTTCGGGATCGCCAAGAGCGCCGAGATGGTGTCGGGCGCGGGCGGCACCGTCGACATCACCCTCACCGGCCAGCTGGTCGGGACTCCGGCGTACCTGGCGCCCGAGCGCCTGGCCGGCGCGCCGGCCACCTTCCTCTCCGACCTGTACTCGATGGGGGTCGTCCTCTACGAAGCGCTCGCCGGCGACAAGCCGTTCACCGGCGACAGCTTCATCGCCGTCGCCCAGGCGGTGCAGAGCGGCGTCCATCGTCCGCTGGCGACCGTTCGGTCCGATCTCGATCCCGCCATCGCCGCCGGAGTCGAGCGGTCCCTCGAGCGGGACCCCAGCCGCCGATTCGGCTCGGCGGAGGAGATGGCATCGGCGCTGCACGGGCCGATCGCGGACGACGACACCACCGTCGTCGCCGGAGCAGTGCCCCTGGCCGG
>JAFAUA010000541.1 GCA_019243595.1 Acidimicrobiia bacterium | reverse complement strand
AGCCGGCGATCTGAGCGACCTCAGCCACTCTCGGACCATCGATGTTCTTCGGCACGCGACTGTTGACAGCTCCAAGGCTCGAAATCGTCGCCGACTGAGGCGCATCAGGCCCTTGTGGCCGGTACGCCGTCTCGTCAGTCCGCGGCGTCCGTAGCGACGCATTGGTCGCACCTCGGCTGACGCGGCCTCGACCCCTGCTACCTGAGGACGACCAGGCCCGGAGGTCGCTCTAGGACGTCACTGTCTAGGTCAGGGCATCCTTCACCTTTTCGCCGGCCTGCTTCAGGTTGCCCTTGGCCTGGTCGCTCTTGCCCTTGTTCTTGAGGCCTTTGTCTCCTGTGGCCTTGCCAGCGGCTTCCTTGGCCTTCCCCTTTGCCTCCTGCACCTTGTTCTTGGCCTTGTCCACCGTGCCCATTTGTCACTCCTCCATCGTCAGTCGTATGCCTGGCAACTGCGGCGCGTACCCACGCCTCTCAGCGCAATGCCTCCAGGCATCAGCGCCGCCGCACGAGCAACACGACGATCAGGATGATGATGATGAGCCCGCCGAGTCCGATGTACATGCGCTCTCCCGGAGTTCAGGGTCCGATCTGTCGACCGTGCCGTCGCGATAAGAGCCATGTACCCCAGGAATCTCGGGTTTCAATCGGAGGTCGACGTGCTCTGCCAGCTGTGGAATGCCCGCGCAAGCCACGGCCACTCACCAGCCCGTGTCCCGAGCGCTGACGCCGTCGACATCCCGAGCCGTGATTCCGACCGCCTGCTCCCTCACGCCAGCCGAGCGGCCGGGACCTACGCACTCCCGATGACCCACTGGCGTGACCGGGTCGGACTCAGCCGATCGGTGCCACCAACCTTGAGGCCATGCGGGTTCTTCGTCTCACGGTGTGATCCGCCTGAGTCGAGGACACGCCCGCTGGGCGACGGAGGGGTCTGCACCACAGGTCGTTTTCGTGCCTGCCTCCTTCTCCTGGGAGCGCGGTCGCGCAGTTCGAATGGGCAGCAGCGACGCTCACGCGGCCCTAGGCACGGCGGCCCGACTGGCTACGCACTGCTGCAATCTCTCACGCGCTCGAGACACGGCGTGGGGCACGGTCCGACGACCGTCCAACACGTAGGTCATGGCCCGCCAGGCCCGGGATGGCATCGGGTGGTTCGGGCTTGGCGAAGTAGAAGCCTTGTGCGAGCGCACAGCCCATACGCTCGAGAGCGCCGAGCTGGCCCGGCTGCTCCACTCCCTCTGCCACCGTCACCAGACCGAGCCCCCGCCCCATGGCCAGCACCGCGGCAACGATGGCGCCCTCCCCGTCAACCCCGCCTGAGCCCAGGTCGCTCACGAAGGAGCGGTCCACCTTGACGACATCGACGGGGAAGTGGCGGAGGTAGCTGAGGGAGGCATAGCCGGTACCGAAGTCGTCGAGGGCCAGACGAACTCCCATGTCCTTGAGTCCTTGCAGCACCGCCATGGTCCGTGGGTCGTTCTCGACCAGCCCGCTCTCGGTCATCTCGAGTACGAGGCTGTCTGCGGGCGCCTTCGTCCTGGTCAGGATCTCGCTTATACGGCCGGGGAGTTCGGGGTCGGTCAGCTGGCGCGCCGCCAGGTTCACCGACACCGTCAGATCGAGTCCATCACGTCGCCAAGCGACCATCTGGCGGCACGCCTCTTCCAGCACGAAATCGCCAAGCTGGACGATGAGGCCCGTCTCCTCGGCGACGGGGATGAACTCGGCGGGCGGGACCAGGCCCTGGCGGGGACGGTTCCAGCGCACGAGGGCCTCCACACCCGCCATGCGCCCCGTGGCGAGATCGACCTCCGGCTGGTAGTGGACGACAAACTCGCCTCGCTCCAGCCCGGTTCGGAGCGCGGCCTCGGTCTGAGCCCGCTTGCGGGCGCGTGCGCCGAGGTCCTCGTCGAAGATCTCCGCGCGGGCGCGCCCGCGCTCCTTTCCCCGGTACATGGCCGCGTCCGCATCTCGGAGCAAGTCCCCGGCTGTCGAATGCGGCCCTGCGAGCGCGATGCCGACGGTCACGGTGACCACGGCGGTCTCACCGGTGTCGAGGGCGAGGGGCTGGGAGACGACCCGCTGGAGCCGTCGAGCCATGTCCATTGCCTGATTCTCTGAGGTGATTTCCTCGGCGAGGACGACGAACTCGTCGCCTCCGAAGCGCGCCAGCGTGTCTCCTTGTCGGAGCTGGCCCTCCAGACGCCCGGCGACGGCCACGAGGACGTCATCGCCCCGTTCATGGCCGTGGCTGTCGTTGATGACCTTGAAGCGGTCGACATCCAAGAACAAGACGGCAAGGGTGGTTGAGCCGCTGCGACGGCGGGTCAGTGCCACTCGGAGGCGGTCGTCGAGCAGCGCACGGTTGGCCAAGCCGGTAAGGGGATCATGCAGCGCCTGGTGGGTCAGCTGGTGCTCCAGGTCGCGTCGCTCCGCAATGGTCTCGTTGAAGGCCTCGGCGACCGCCGCTATCTCCTGGGGACCTTCGACTGGTGCGGTGACTGCGTTGTCGGCCTTGGCGGCCTCGATGGCATGTCGGAGGCGGCGGACGGGACGGCCCAGGCGGCGACCAAGCAACACGCCGAGGCCCGCGACGAGGACCACGATCGCTGCACCGAACAGAAGATTGCGCCACAGCTCCGCCCGCGCCGGCGCGAGCGCCGTGCTGAGGGGCAAACCCGCCAGCACGTGCCATCCGTTCTTCGCCGTGACTTCGACATACAGCCGCGTGACCCCATCGGCGTCGCGGACCGTGCGGGTGCCGTGGACCCGCCCAGGCGCCCACGAACGCGCCACGGGCCCGACCTTGACAGGAGCCTTGGGTGAGGTGGCCAGGACAACGGTGCGCGTGGAGTCGAGCTCGACCAGCGCCGTCTGGGAGGCGGCTCCGGACGGCGCCGACAGCGGCGTCGCCGCCGTCGTGACTGCGACGGCCAGGACACCGGTGCGACCATCGGTGGTCGGGATCGGGATGGCGATCGTCAGGCTCGGTTGGCCGGTGAGAGGGTCGATGGCCGCCCCCCCGTCCACGGGCTGGCCGCTCGACAACGCCGTCGCGAACCACGCGCCCTTGGACAGGCGGCTGGTGTCGGCACCGGGGGAGGCGAGAACACACACGAGTGAGCCGTCCGGCCCATACAGCTCGATGTGGCCCTGCTCAGCGGGACTCGCGAGGATGCTGGCCAGGGTGCCCAGCGATGCGCGGCATGCGTCGGGATCGAGCGTCGCGAGCTGAGGATCGCGCGAGAGCTGTTGGAGGAAGCCGACCATCTCGGGGAACGTGCTCGCGGCGGTGTCGGCGTTGACCTGCGCGGAGGCGCGCAGTTCGGTGACCGCCCGGTTCCGCTCCCGCCCGAAGCTCGACACCGTTGTGACCGCTACGAGTCCGCCCAGCGCGGCGATGCACACCGCGAAGGTTCCTGTCAGATAGACCGCGACTGACGCCCTTCTGGACGACCGCCTCTTCATGCGCATTGCATCCATCCCCTTACGAGCCTCCCCGATGGGATTGTCGTCACCTATTGCTGGTCACGGGAGGACCAAACGCGCGTAGTTCTTCAGAACGATGACGTTGTATCTGAGGTTCGCCGATGTTCGTGTGTCAGGGTGCTCCCATACGGTGTCATTTCGGGTGAAAGGTCGCACGTGAGCCCGAGCCGAGAAGCTCTGTCCGGCTTAGAAGTTGACGACCGCGGCAGGCTGGGTGAACGAGTTTTGCGCACACGCGTTCCCCGCCTGGTCGGTGGCACCGTTGGACGTGGTCCAGCTGAACTGCGTTGCCCCCACCGCGGTGGGACTCACGCCAGCGCTGGCGGTACCGAGGGTCACCGTCACCTGGGATCCGCTCATGGTCATCGTCGACGCCGTCCCCGACGCCCCAAAGGTGGCGTTGGCAGTGACCCAGGCCCCGCTGCCGACGCCCACGCCCAACGCGGACGTGACGTTCAGCACCG
>JAFAUA010000239.1 GCA_019243595.1 Acidimicrobiia bacterium | reverse complement strand
TGCTGCGCCCGTCCCTTGACGCGGCCCTCGGGTATGGCGATGAGGCACCTATTGAGAGCGACGCTTCGGCGGCGCTCCCTCAAGCGCACTGGTCCGGGTGGGACCCCGGGGGGCGGCGCTGTGTCCGAAATGTCTGCTCGAGTGCGTGGTCCGGTGCGTCGGACTGGAGGAGATCTCCGGCAGTGCGTCTCCAGTGCGCGCCGGCGTGCGCCCCCGGGTGCGGGCTCGGGCGCATGGTCGGACCCATGATCACTTCGAATGTCTGTCATCCCGTCGACGCCGTCGTCTGATCGAGGCGAGGCGACGAGCAAGTCAGGACCGTGCTCAGCATCGGCCGTCTGCGTTCGGGCCAGGAGGACTACTACCTCCGCGCCGTCGACCAAGGCGCTGACGACTACTACACACGATCGGCCGAGGGCCAGTGGCGGGGCCGAGGCGCGCAGGGCCTCGGGCTCGAGGGCGCTGTCGCCCCCGCTGACCTGCAGGCATTGGCTGCCGGTCTTGACCCCCACACCGACCAACGTCTGCTGAGTCCGCAGTCGCGGCGCTCGGTGCCCGCGTTCGACCTGACCCTGTCAGCGCCCAAGTCGGTCTCGCTGCTGTACGCCTTCGGGGAAGAGGGCGTGCGAACACACGTCGTGGCCGGCCACGGCGCTGGCGTCGGCGCGGCCCTGGCGTACTTGGAAGAGCACGCCACGGTGACCCGCCGGGGACGAGGCGGCGCCCTCGAGCTCGAAGGCGACGGCCTCGTCGCCGCCGAGTTCGGTCACCGCACCAGCCGCGCCGGCGATCCCCAGGTCCACTCCCACCTGCTCGTTGCCAACCTGACGAGGGCCACCGACGGCCGCTATGGCGCCCTGGTCACACCGCTGATGTACCGACACGGGCGCACGGCCGGCTTCGTCTACCAGGCTGTGCTGCGCCGCGAGCTGGCCCACCGTCTGGGTGTGGAGTGGACCGAGGTGCACAACGGTACGGCCGAGGTCGCCCACATCGACCAGGCATGGTTGCGGCTCCACTCCCGGCGCCGTCAGGAAATCCTCGAACGCCAGGCCGAGCGAGGCGACCACAGCGCCCGCGCCGCGGAGGTTGCGGCCCTCGACACCCGCAAGACCAAGGACTACGACGTGGACCCCGAGGCCCTGCAGCAGGCCTGGGAGTCACGGGCCCGGGCCGGCGGCTTCCTGCCCCGCGACGTGAACCGGGCCCTCGAGCGCACCGGCCCCGTCCAGGAGCTGGACGAAGAGTGCGTCCTGTCTCTCCTCGCCGGCCCCGAGGGCCTCACCGCACGGGCGTCCTCCTTCGTGCGCCGCGACGTCGTGCGGGCTGTGGCCGAACAGGCACTGCAGGGCGCGTCGTTGGACGCCATCGAGGCCATGGCCGACCGCTACCTGGCCGGTCCGGGCGCCGTCCCCATCATGTCGGGCGGGACATGCCCAGACGCGCCGACCCAGCGTGAGGAACAGCGGTACTCCACGCCCGAGCTCCTCGCCCTCGAAGCGCGCGTCATCGGCCAGGCCGTTGGCCGCGCAGACGAGGGCACGGGCGTGGCCGGACGCCGCGCCGTGGCCGCTGTCTTCGAGCGCCACCCCGAGCTCTCGGGCGAGCAGCGCGACATGGTGGAACGCCTACTCACCTCCGGCGCCGGTGTGGAGGTCGTGGCGGCCAAAGCCGGCTCGGGCAAGACCTTCGCCCTCGAGGCCGCCAAAGCGGGCTGGGAGGCGGCCGGCCACCGAGTGGTGGGCGCGGCACTAGCGGCCCGCGCCGCCCACCAGCTCGAGCGCGACGCTGGCATCGCGTCGTCCACCCTCGACCGTCTGCTGCTCGACCTCCCCGAGGAACGGTTCCCCGATCGCACCGTCGTGGTGGTGGACGAGGCGGCCATGGCCGGCACCCGCAAGCTGGCCGAGCTCTTCGAGCATGCCGATCGGGCGCACACAAAGGTGGTGCTCGTCGGCGATCCCCACCAGCTGCCGGCCATCGACGCGGGCGGCGTGCTTCGGGGTCTGACCGCGCGTCTCCCGACCATCGAGCTCATCGAGAACCGCCGCCAGCGTCAGGCCTGGGAACGCGCCGCGCTCGACCAGTGGCGCTCGGGCGATCTGAACCGCGCCCTCGACGCCTACCGCATCCACGGCCGCTTCATCGTGGCCGAGACGGCCCTCGAGACCCGCGCCCGCCTCGTCGCTGACTGGTGGCAGGCCTTCTCGGCGGGCGAGTCCACCCTGATGCTGGCGCCCCATCGCCACGACGTCGAGCTTCTCAATGGCGTGGCCCGCGACCGCATGACCCGGGCCGGCCGGCTCGGCGTCGAGGCCATCGCCGTGGGGGAGCAGGAGTTCGCAATCGGCGACCGGGTCATGACTCGGCGCAACGAGCGCCGGGTCGGCATCACCAACGGCACCCTCGGCTGGGTGACCGAGATCGATCTCGACGGACGGCAGGTGACGGTGCGAACCGACGACGAACGCCAGGTCGTCCTTTCCGCCGCCTATCTCGACGGTGAAGGCGAGCGCCTCGTGCACGGCTACGCCACCACGATCCACAAGGGCCAGGGGGCGACCCTCGACCGCACCTTCGTGCTCGGCGACGACACTGTCTACCGGGAGCTCGGCTACTCGGGAGCCAGCCGGCACCGGGACTCCGTGCGCTTCTATGTGGTTGAGGCCGACCTGGCGATGGACTCACCCCACGGCACACGAGATGACGTCGACCCCACCTCTGGCTTCGAGCGTTCCCTGCACAGCTCGCGGGCCGACCTGCTCGCCGTCGACACCGGCCGGGCGCACACCGACCTCGTCCGCCTTTCCCTCGCCGAGATGTACGCCGAGCGCCGCGAGCTCGCCATGCAACTCGCGACAAGCGGCGAGCCGCAGCGACACGAGGTGACCGACCACGAACGGGCCGCCATCGAACGGATGCAGGCGCTGGAGACTGCCATCGACCGACGCCTCGCGGTCGTCGTGCGAGTTGCCGAGGCCGACCCACCTCGCTATGTCATTGCCGAGCTCGGGCCGTTGCCGGAGGGCCTACGAGCACGGACGGCGTGGCGGCGGGGCGCGGCGGCGATCGAGGGCTACCGCGCTGCCTGGAAATTTCACGATCCCGACGTCACCATCGGTGCTACCGCTCACAACAACCAACAGCGAGCGCATCTCGACGTCGTGCGCCATGAACTCGCCGTCGCCGAACTGGTCCTGCAACACGGCCGCACGACCGAGCTAGAGCATGAGCGAATCGACGCCGAGAACTCGCTCAGGCGGTCGCGGCAACAAGACCGGGCGCTGCACCGGGACGATGACCGAGCGCGCGCCGACCGAGATATCGGGATGGACATCGACCTGTGATGACGGGCGCCGGTCGTGGCCCGCTGAGCGCCCACGCACAGCGCTGGAGGTCGCCTATCCACTGTTGAACTTCAGTCACCGATCTCGGTTGCGATTAGGGAACGGCCCTGCCGTGATTACCGAGTGGTTTCACCAGCGCGCGAAGGCGCACCGAGGGCATCACGTATGTATACGCCGCAACCCCACCCGCGGTACACCTCTCGTGCAATGGTTTTCGTCCAAATCATCCTCGGCGCGTTACTCATGTACCTCGGCGTCGACGTGGCCCAGCGCGGTTGGCGACGGCAGCGGGATGCAATGGCGGAGGGCCTCTTAGGCAGCGCGTTTTTCGGTTGGCCCTACCTGACCCTTCTCGGGTGCCTGTCGGTCCTGGTTGGCGCGGGAGTCGTGGTCGCGGCCGTCCGCTGAGGCGCCGCGATTCACCCAGCGACGGGCCTCAGGGTGCTCGATAACAGATGACGTAGGCGCTTCCTGAACCGGCGTTAACTGTGTGACGGGCGTTGTCAAGCCCCGATGGGGTTGGAACGTCTCGGCTTGTCGGCGGCGTGGGGGCGCCCAGCGTTAACTGGGTGCGCGACGAACTCGGTGTCGTCGGCGACAACAATCTTGATCGGGTGACCCCCGTGTGCTGGGAGTGCGGTCGGCTCAGTGTTAAGGCCGTCCAGCACGAGTGCTGGCGGGCACGCCGGTGGCCGGAGCTGACAACCGCAGGACCGTGATGTTCTTGTCGGGCGGTCCCGACCGTCGATGCCGAGTGCGGCGAACGGATCAGCGCTCAGGGCATGGCGTAGACCACGTCGGGATCGATCTCGCGGAGCGTGTGATAGCAGCGACGGGCCAGCTTCCGAGCCGTCGAGATGGCGGCCAACTTGCCGTCGTGGGCCTTCTTCACTCTCGCGTAGTACTCG